>JARFQK010000179.1 GCA_029287815.1 Gammaproteobacteria bacterium | reverse complement strand
TTGCCATGCCAGTTCTCCTGTTGTATCGCCATTATTGGCTTAATTCATTAAAATTCGACACTATGCTGCCTGTTCCGTTTCAGCTTTTTCCTCGTCTTCTTCACCCTGACCCTCGAGGATGATAGCGTTGCTCACCAGCTGGTGAACACTGACGATCTGATCCATGGTCATGCCGTAGTACGGCAGGACTTTAGTGAATTGTGATTTGCAGATGGCGCAGATTGCAGCCATGTGCGTGACACCCCTGTCTTCGATGACATTCTTCAGGGCCTCCATGCGCGGAAGCGCGCCTTTGACACGAAGCTCAATCAGGTCATCGGTCAGCAGACCGCCGCCACCGCCACAGCAGAAGGTGCTGTCGTGAATGGTCTCGGGCGCCATGTCATAGAAGTTATTGCATACCGCTTTTATGACCTTACGCGGAATCTCGAATTGACTGCCCGGGTAAGAGCCAATCCGCGAGGCGCGAGCGACGTTGCAAGAGTCGTGGAAAGTCAAGGTCATCCAGTCGTTCTCGGACTTGTCGATATTCAGGATACCGCGGTCGAGGCAATCGGACGTGAAATCGAGAATATGCTGCGGCACTGGATAGTTCGGATCGAGGAAATCCCACGGGCCTGCGAGTGTGTTCAGGAAACTGTAGGCAACGCGCCAGGCGTGACCGCACTCGCCAAAAATGATTCGCTTGACACCGAGTTCCTTGGCGGCTTCACGGATGCGCAGAGAAATTTCGCGCATGTTCTGGTAGTTACCGATGAACAGGCCAAAGTTGGCGGCTTCCGAGGCTTTCGAGCTGACCGTCCAGCTAACGCCGGCGGCATGGAAGACCTTGCCATAGCCGATCAGGCCGTCGACGTGTGGCTCTGCAAAGAAATCCGCAGACGGTGTGACCAGCAAGACTTCGGCGCCTTTTTCATCCAGCGGATAGCGCACCTTAACGCCGGTATCTTCCTCAACCTCTTCCTCGAGCCCTTCCAGCGTATCAGCCAGAGCAGGCTCGGGCAGACCAAGGTTATTGCCGATCTTGTGAACTTTGCCGATGATTTCGTTGGAGTATTTCTGGCCCTTACCGACGTGCGCGAGGATGTCACGTGCAGCCATGGTCACTTCGGCTGTGTCGATGCCATACGGGCAAAACACCGAGCAGCGGCGGCATTCCGAGCACTGATGGTAGTAACTGTACATTTCATCGATGACGTCTTCTGTCAGATCAACTGCACCGACCAGTTTTGGAAAGTGTTTACCGGCGAAGGTGAAATAGCGGCGGTAGACCTTGCGCAACAAATCCTGACGGGCAACGGGCATATTGTTTGCGTCGCCGGTGCCGAGGAAGTAATGGCACTTGTCCGTGCAGGCGCCACATTTGACGCAGATATCCATGAAGACCTGCAACGAGCGGTATTTGCCGAGCATGTCCCCGAGTTGTTCGATGAAGGTTTCTTTCCAGCCCTCGATCAATTCACCGTCACCCGGGAACCCGAGCTGCTCTTGGAATTGTGCTTTGGCCAGGTAAGGCGCGCTGTGCGACATCACGCCTTCCATAACCGTGGGGATCACGGGGAATTCGTGCGTTTCCGGGATTTCGAAATCAGCCATTACTCAATGTTCCTGACATTAGTCTGTTGATCTGCGCTTGCATCAAGCGTTTCTACCATCCTTGGCTTCAAGTTCCGCGCCCCAGGGAGACAGGTGACGGACCTCACGTGGATTGTCCACCTGGTTGCGTGTTGGTGAAAAGAACAGGCCAGGGGCATGCAACAGCTTGCTGATCGGGAAGATGAAGCTAAGAACCAGCACCAGCGTGAGGTGAATCAATAACACCGCGTCGGTAGGCAGGTTGTGCCAGTCCAGCAGGAACAAGCCCATAATGAAAGCTTTCAGCTGAACGATGTCGGTATGCGCGACGTAGCTTATCATCAGCCCGCTGACGGCGATACCAATGATCAGCAGCAGCATCAGGTAATCCGATGGTGATGAGATGTAGCGGACGCGATCGACGAAGATGCGTCTGCCGAGCAGGCCGACCAGGCCGAAGACCATCGCAAAACCGGCGTATTTGCCGAAACTCTGCACGACTTCCAGGCTCACAATGGGCCAGAGAAAACTGTCCGGGCTGACCACGTAACGCAAATGGCGGAAGAACGCGAGCAGCAGAGCAACGTGGAATATCCAGCCAAAGATCCAGGTCCATTTGGTGGCCCGAAACAGGCTGTTGAAAAAGACAACTTCGGTTGTCAAACGCCAGACAACACCCGCTTTGGTTGTCGGTGCCGGCGTAACAGGAATCTTTAATGGCGCAGGTACACGTTTATACTGCAAGACCTTGTTGGTGATGCCGCCGATAAGCACCGCGATCGCAGCATAGAACAGCACGATGTATATCACACTTACGGGATTGACACTTTCGGCACTCATTACGGGTGTATCTCGCCTCGTTTGGTTACAAAAATAGTTCAGTTTATCAGGGGGGCTTCATCGAAGACCCCCTGAACGGCTTATGTTTTATACACAACCGGTCGGCTTCGGAAGACCAGCGTATTTACACGCCTGCTTGCCCGGGCCATAGGGGAACAGTTCGTACAGATATTTGCTGTTTCCTTTGTCTTTGCCCAGCTTCTTACCGACTGCTTTGGTCAGAACACGTACCGCTGGGGCAATTTGATACTCTTCGTAATATTCACGCAGAAAGTTGATGATTTCCCAGTGATCATCGGTCAGATCCACGTCTTCGGCCTTAGCCATGACTTCGGCGACTGCGGGTTCCCAGTCGTTCAGGTTAGCCAGGTAACCTTCTTCGTCTACTTCAAGACTTTTACCGTTTACTTCGATAGGCATGTTGTGCGCTCCTCGTTGAGAACGAATTAAAAAAATTAATAATTAAAGCCAGGCATGAACTTTGTCATGCTCGGCCACTAAATCCACAAAACCGTCGTAATCAACGACTTTGATTCCATCGGCGATCTTGCCTTCGACGCCACGGGCCTTAGCATCAGGACCAAGCACTGCGAAGGTGATACCGTCAGCATTCGTGATAGCTTCAGCAGACTTGGTGCCTGTTGTCGCTGCATAAACGCCGTCTTCAAACAGCAAAACCGTCGAGCCGCTCTTGGCGAGGCCAAGGCAGTCGTCGAGCACGCTGCTGCCGAAAGGAGATTTATTTACTGTGTGTAGGGTTGCCATGGTCAGTCTCCTAGAAACTCAAGATCACGTCTTGATCTTCGATTACGTCGGCGAGTTCAGAGCGGCTGACCAGGCGTATCGAATCCTTCTCCGCCCAGTCCTCGTCTTCATCTTCCCAGGTCAGGTGTTGAAGATCATCCAGGCTCAGACCACGCTCTTCGAGTGACTCCTTCTCGACGTAGATTTTGTTGACGTCGTAATCACCCAGAGCGGTGTATGTTGGCGAGAAGTTCTTCATTCCGATACCATCGGTATTCTGGCCTTTGGTCAGCTGGTACACGCCATCACCTATGAAAGCCAGGCTCACATCCTGTTCGAAGGCTGCACCGATCAGTACGACTTCGAGAGACTCCAGCGCGTAGATCGTGCCGTAGGGTGCCTTGGTGTTCATATACATGAATTTTTTTGCCATTTATATGATCCTCCCCCTTAGGCACCAAACGTGACGAGGCGATCACACTCGATGCCGGCTTCGATCAACTGACCCAGCCCTGAGATGCGAAAGCCTTCCGCGATGTTGTTGGCGTCTTTGCCCTGACGCTTGGCCTCGTCTTCGTCCATCAAGCCGCGGCGCTGTGCAGCAGCGATGCAGACGACGAGGTCAAGGTTGTGTTCCTTCTGCAATTCCGTCCACTGTTGGGTGATATTGCGGTCGTCCTGCGGCGGTACCGCAAGACGAGTCCCGTTATTCACGCCATCGTGGTAGAAGAACACACGAAATATTTCATGCCCTTTGGCCAGCGCTGCCTTCGCAAACTGATAGGCAGAGTCTGACGACTGGTGCTGGTAGGGGCCTTCGTTAATTTGGATTCCCAGTTTCACGTTGCTTCCTTTGTTTTAGAAACGAATATGTGTTGAAGCGTTCAGGCTGTTACGTGCACCGCGCCACGTGTCGACGTGGTATTTCGTGAACGGCAGATTGGTCACTTCAAAGAAACGCGGCCAGCCGATCCGTTCAATCCAGTCATTGATGCGCTCCCAATCCTTGGCGCCTTCCTTGTAAGCTTTCAAGATGCGCTTCACGATCGCATTAGCCTCTGGCCACCGTGGCGGATTGTTGGGGATACCTGCAGCAACCAGTTTCTGGAAAGTCGGCTTGCCACGAGCGTTGGAGTGATTACCGCCAACCCAGATCGCCAGCTTGGTGTGCTCAGCATCGTTGATCTGCATCGGTGGGCAGGGTGGGAAGCAGGCACCACAGCAGATGCACTTCTTCTCGTCGACTTCCAACGAGGGTTTGCCATTGACCATTGCCGGACGAATTGCGGCTACCGGACAACGCGCAACGACGGAAGGACGCTCGCACACGTTGGAAACCAGGTCGTGGTTGATCTTCGGTGGCTTGGTGTGCTGGACATTGATCGCAATGTCGCCTTGACCGCCACAGTTGATCTGGCAGCAAGAGGTGGTGATATGCACACGGTTCGGCAAGGTGTTCTCACGGAACTCATCGAACAGTTCGTCCATCATCGACTTGACCACGCCTGAAGCATCGGTGCCTGGAATATCACAGTGCAACCAGCCTTGGGTGTGAGAGATCATCGTGACCGAGTTCTTGGTACCGCCGACGATGAAGCCAGCATCTTCGATCGCCTTGATCAATGGCTCGACCTTCGCCTCGTCAGCCACCAGGTATTCGACATTGCTGCGGATCGTGAAGTGGATATAGCCGTCAGCATACTCGTCACCGATGTCACACAATTTGCGCAGCGTGAATACGTCGAGAATACGTTGAGTGCCGCATCTGACAGTCCAGATCTCGTCACCGCTGTACCCGACATGACGGAGCACACCCGGTCTCGGATGTTCGTGGTATTTCCACAGACCATAATTTCTACGCATTACCGGATGCATGTATTGAAATGCGTCCGGACATCCGGATTCGATTGGCGAACGAGGTTTATCAGCCATGGTTATTCCTCAAATAATTATTTCGGTTTTGTTAGAAAGGGGCCGCAGCCCCTTCCATGTGTGCTTAGTTGGTCGCTAACGATCAAGCCGCTGCAGAGGCTTTTTCGAGTTTGCGCTCGAACCACTTCTCAGCTTCTTCATCCCAGCCATCCATACGAATGTACGAGCTCTGGCGTGGGTGAGCGACCATGTTCGGGTCAACGTCGAGGTCAAAATCAACGCCCTCGAGGAAGTTGACCAAGCCGATACGCTCGATCATCTCGCCACAACGCTCGTGTTCGAGACCGTTCTCAGCCCAGAAGTCGATGATTTCTTCAGCCATTTCGATGAGATATTCGTAGTCTTCTTCGGTCTCGAGCTTCTTGAACGGAACCACGACGGTGCCCATCAGGTCACCGATCTTCAGCGTACGTTTGCCGCCGATCAGAATCGTAACGCCCTTGTCGTCACCCGGGTGCAGCGCTTTCGGCATAACATTCAGGCAGTGCATGCAGCGAACACAGTTCGGGTTGTCAACGGCCAGCGTATCGTCATCATTCAGGGACAATGCATTGGTCGGGCAACGCGTGATCACGTTGTCGATCACGTACTGGCGGCCCTTCTTCGCAACGAAAGCCTGGACTTCTTCCTGGTCAACCTTCATGTCGTCGCGCCAGGTGCCGATAATGGCCATGTCGGCGCGTTCGATCGCATTCTGGCAGTCATTAGGGCAGCCGGATACTTTGAATTTGAATTTGTACGGCAGCGCAGGACGGTGAACGTCATCGGTAAAGTTGTTGACCAGATGACGGTGAATGCCGTGCTCATTCGCACAAGACATCTCGCAGCGTGCAGCGCCTATGCAGGACATGGCTGTGCGGACGCAGGGGCCAGCGCCGCCGAGGTCCCAGCCATACTCGTTGATTTCGTCAAAGAAGTGCTGAGTGTTTTCGGTCGTTGTACCGATGAACATGATGTTGCCGGTCTGGCCGTGAAAAGTCTGCAGACCCGAACCCCATTTCTCCCAGCTGTCACCCAACTGACGCAACATCGCAGTCGTGTAATGGTTGCCGGCAGGTGGCTGGACGCGCAGGGTGTGGAATTCTCGCGATTCAGGGAAAGCCGATCCGACCTCGGAGAAGCGAGGAATGATGCCGCCACCGTAGCCGAATACAGAGACGGTACCGCCTTTCCAGTATCCTTTTCGGGTCTCATAGGAGTGCTCGAGCTGCCCGAGGAGGCTGCTGGTCATTTCCTGAATGCGTTCATCCGGATGCTCATCGCGGAGTTTCTTGATACCTGAAATAAAGCTGGGCCATGGGCCGCTTTCCAGCTCATCCAGCATAGGGGTTTCGTAAATCTTTTTGGCCATGGGTTGTCTCCTATTGGCTGATCTGCTTGCAAGCAATATTAGATTCGGGCGACGAATTCTAATCACAAAAATTATTCTTCTCAATATCCCTTTATAGCGGTATAAGGGTATTGAATTTACGTCGCGCAATTGTAGGGCGAGCAATCAAAAGTCAGAACCCTACCCTTGGGAGGGCGAGGGCATTGGCCATTATCCCTAAAGGGATAGTTTCGACTTGATAAGGGCAAAACTTGCCACTTATGTTAATGATAAACGCACAGAAAACAGCGATGTATGCTTTTGCATCGGTGTTGTCAGCAAGCTAATGAAAGAAACCACACCAGCTGCCTGGTCTTGTCGCACCGATCGTGGTCTAAGATGGTAATGACTGATTTGCGCCGGAATCGGCATGGTCTTTCGCCAATGAAAGCAAAGATCCGCAGTAGAGTGCTGCTCACTCCAACACCGGAAAATCCCTTTAACCTTGCGAATGCTGAGGGTTATCGCGCGTGGCGGGAGCAGAAATTGGCGCAAAGGCCATTGATCGAGGACATGGTCGTCGCCATTGATGATCCTTCGGCGCTCCGCCTCGACGAATTACAGCAGATCAAGCAACTGGTTCGCCGGTGCAACATGGTCGTTTATAAAGTGTCAGCGCAAACCCGTCTGGGCGACAAGGAGCTTGTGCATCGGTTGGGATTACAGCTTGGCCTGGCCCATCTGGATGACAATTTGCGTTCCGATGAGGACGATATTACCTCGCTGACAGTCACCGAGCAGCGCGGTCATCAGTATATTCCTTATACAAACCGCCCTTTGAGCTGGCATACCGACGGTTATTACAACGCGCCGGAACAGCAGGTGCGCGCTTTCATTCTGCATTGTGCCCAGGCGGCTGCTGAGGGTGGAGAGAACAGTCTGATCGATCACGAGTTGGTGTATCTCCGTATTCGCGACGAGAATCCTGCGCTGATCAAGGCGCTTATGCACCCGGAAGCCATGGTTATCCCGCCGAATGT
>JARFQK010000136.1 GCA_029287815.1 Gammaproteobacteria bacterium | reverse complement strand
AAGCCGAACTGGAGGCGAACCTGGCGAGCTTGCTCGAACGGTTCAAATCCGGTCGGTATCGGGCGCCGGCGGTGCGCCGGGTGCACATCCCGAAGCCGGGCAAGGCGAAGAAGACGCGCCCGATCGGCATTCCGACGCTGGTGTTGGGCAAGTCCGGATCTGTGGGAGCCGCGGGCGAGCAATCGCCCGCGGCCACCCGGCCGCAACCTCTCACGAAGTCGCTGTCCGATAAAAGCCCGATTGTCCGATATTATTTCGCCGGTCGTACTCGTTCCGGCTTTCTCCGATAGATCCTTTTCGTGGTTTGAATGTCTGCATGAGCGAGCAATTCCCGGGCGCGTTCGAGGCTTTCGGCATCCGAAGCGCACTTCGCGCGGAGATCTGCTCCGTGAAGCGCTGCTCGACTTTCGTCTCCATGATGACCTTCCTCATGAACCGTTGCCAGAGTGAATCCCAGGCATTCGCGGAGCCGTCTTCCTTCGCGTAGGGCTCGCCGTTGGCCGACAGTCTTCGCGTCCGTGAAGAGTTCGAGACGTTCGGACCATAAAGTTCGGTCACAAGTTGCCGTTCCCGGGCGAATTGCGAACGGTGAAAATGCAAGAAGAGTTGCCGTTCACATCCGGCAAGCAGACACCTGTTTTCGGCCAGCACTCGTCCCTCAGCAAAATTCTATAAACGGCAAGTTGGATACTGAAAGTCAACGTCAGGCAGGACGGAAGGCAAGACTCCAGCTTTTCCCTTTCTTTCCGATTGCTTAAAACGCTTAACTGCACCCGCTTACGTAGGAGGTGATTTGCCAGAGAATCATACTCATTGGGTTACCTGTCTTTTCAAATAACTATCCATTGCCTCGGCGGCAACCTTGTGGCCTCGGGCATTCCAGTGCATACCTTGGCGATAGTACGTTCGGAGAAACGCTTTTCTGAAATTGGGCGCGAGGTCAAAGTTGTCAATACCAAGCTTTTCACACAAATCCATGAGAGGTTTCTGATAAGGCACGGAATTGTCGAGTTCGTCAATTTCGCGTTTAGACGGGATGAAAACGACGACTAACCTGGAGCCCCTCTGCATAACCTCGTTTCTCAGCTCCTCTAGAATTCGTTCGGTCAGCCTGTAATCGTGGCCAGATCCTTGCTGTGAGTTGTTGTTTTGTTTTCTTTCCGTACGCATACACGAAACAACTTGTACCGGATCCGCATGTTGTTGATGAGGTGCGATCTGTAGAACAGGTCCTTGAGGACAAAGTTCGGGAATTCTGGCGCGACTTCATCATTGGACGGACGTTTCCAGGCCTTCACCCTAGGTACTGGCATGCCTGTTAGGACCAGTTCATCATTATGAATTCGGTATTGTGGTTTTGGTTTGTCGTCGCTGACTGCAGAATTATTGTTCTGCACATCATTTTCGGAAAACAAAAGCACAACCAGTTCAAGTGGTCTCTTATCTTGCCACAGCTTGAAAGTCAGAAGCGCCTGGTCGGTTCCATAACCGCGATGAGCCAGATTGAAAACTTCATAGCGTGGAAATCTGTTTCTCAGCCGATTGACAAACATCTCATCAAACTCAATTTCATAGCCCCACGTAAAGGAGTCACCAAGAAAAACGATTGCTGGCTTCGCATCAGAAAGGGGGGCATGCTCTATATCCCTGAATCCGTCATGATTGTGACTTAGCCATACTCTGTTGTTGCGTGTGACAAATTCTGTTTTTCCGCTGGGAACCCCTTTCCACCCTAGTGTGGCATCGTACATGGACAGATTACCATGCTCCGTGTTATTGATTTCTGCATCCGTGGAATAAGGCGTGGGATCAAGGAGGCGAAATCCGACCTCGACTATAAGAAGCGTAAAAATCAACGAACCTAGCAGTAGCGTGATATTTTGAGCGATTTGCTTGAGAAACCGTCGTGTCATGCCAATAATGAGCTATAGTCAGATTTGGTGTATGAGTCATTCCTGAATCAGGCGGCGACCCTGCTTTTGTTGGTGTCAATACGGACACCGTTTTCAAATTTTACACCCCGAATTACATCGGCCAGATGCTGTTGAAGCCGCGCAGTCGGCGCCAGCGTTTACTTGCGCTCTGACCCAGCTGAAGACCATAGACAGGTGTCGCTAGCCGGCAATCCTGACGGAGTATACAGGTAGGAAAATATTCCAAAACATAATTTTTATGAATAAGAATCATTGAACTAAGCCGCGTCCTTCGTCCGCGGCGGTGAGTGTTGTCCGCGCTACTTTGTCAATCAGCACAGTCGAAACGTTTTAGACGAACCTCAAGTTCTCCCCCGTTCCCTCTTACTGTTCAGCTCCCACAGACCGCTGTTGAGAAGGTCTCCTTTCCAGTTCCCTCGGTAGGTTCGCTGTTCTTTGCTAATCCTTGAACTTAAGCGCCGGCCATCGTGCCGACGTGAGGCGTTACAAGTTCATCGATTCAAGGAGAACACCATGAAACCTCTCAGACGTAAAATGCTCAACGACCTGATCGTGCGCAATCTGGCCGAAAACACCCAGAAATCCTACCTGCAGGCGGTCACGGGCCTGGCGGTGTACTACCACCGCAGTCCCGATCAACTCTCCGCGCAGCAGATCCAAGACTACCTGCTCTACCTCAGCCAGAAAAGGAACTTGACCTGGGCAAGCTGCAATACGATCCGCCATGGTTTGCGGTTTTTCTACCAGGTCACCCTGAACTGGCCCACCGCACAGTTCTATCTCCCCTGCGCCAAAGAACCGTCGAAGTTGCCGGAAATCCTCAGTCATGAGGAACTCGTGCGCTTATTTACAGTGACCACCAACCGCAAACATCGTGCGCTGTTGATGACCACCTATGCCGCGGGGTTGCGCGCCAGTGAGGTGACGCGGTTGCGGGTGGCGGATATCGACAGCGCGCGCATGTGCATCCGCGTGCAACAGGGCAAGGGGCGCAAGGACCGCTACGTGCCGCTCGCTCCGCGCCTGTTGGCGCAGCTGCGCGAGTACTGGCGCAAGGAGCGCCCGCCACAGTGGCTGTTTCCCGGCACAAAGATCGACCAAGCCATGAGCCGCGAAGGGGCCTGGTATATCTATACCCAGTCCCGAGACAAGGCCGGTATCACCAAAGGCGGTGGGCTGCATCTGCTTCGTCACTGCTTTGCCACCCACTTGCTCGAGGCCGGTACCGAGCTGGTCGTCATCCAGCGCCTGATGGGGCATACCAGTATTCGCTCCACCCTGCGCTATCTGCACCTGGCCCAGGAGCGCACGGCGGCCACCACCTCGCCGCTCGAGTTGCTGGCGTTCCCGACACCGAGCTCGCGCTGATCGATGGCCTGCCCCGCGCACCCAGCGCCGGCACCTCGGCCGGCGCTGGAGGTGGCCGATATCGTCCGTGCCGGTGGTGACGCTTATCGCGCCAGCCATCGACTCTCGGTCCAACAGGACCGCGTGTTGCGGGCGATCACGAACTGCCGCACCGCCGCCTTGGGCGGCCATACCGCGCAGTGCGACCACTGTGGGGCGTTGACGATCAGTTACCGCTCCTGCCGTAATCGCCATTGCCCCAAGTGCCAAACGCTGGCCAAGCAGCGTTGGTTGGAACGCCAGTGCGCCGATCTGCTCGATATCGACTATTGGCACCTGGTGTTCACCTTGCCCCATGCGCTCAATCCATTGGCCCAGCGCAACCCCGGGGTGATTTATCGGCTGCTGTTTCGCGCCGCTTCACAAACGCTGCTCGAATTTGGGCGCAATCCACGCTGGCTCGGCGGCGAGATCGGCATCACGATGGTCTTGCACACCTGGGGGCAGAAGCTCGATCAGCACACCCATGTGCACTGCGTGGTCACCGGTGGCGCCCTCAGCTCCGATGGCGAACGCTGGATCGCTGCTCCGCCCGGCTTCTTGTTTCCCGTCAGAGCACTCTCGGCAGTTTTTCGTGGCAAGTACCTGGACGCGTTGGTGCAGGCCTACCATGGCGATGAACTGCACTTTGACGGCACCACAGCACCGCTGCGTGAGCCCGATGCATTCTGGCTGTTTCTCGCCCAGCTCAGGGCACACGATTGGGTGGTGTATGCCAAACCGCCCTTTGCCGGTGCCGCGCAGGTGCTCGCCTATCTGGGCCGCTACACCCATCGCGTGGCCATCGCTAATCATCGGCTCGTGAGCTTTGACAACGGTGAGGTGCGTTTCCGCTGGCGCGACTACGCCCATGGCAACAAGATGAAGATCATGACGCTGAGCACCGAGGAGTTTCTCCGCCGTTTCCTGTTGCATACACTCCCCTCGGGCTTCGTCAAGATCCGCCACTACGGCCTGCTGGGCAATCGCTGTCGGCACGCGAAACTACCACGCTGCCGGGCGCTGCTCGATCAGCCCGAGCCTGAACCAGCGGAGCCCGAGTCGGTCGACGACATGATGTTGCGGGTCACCGGCATCGACATCCAGCGTTG
>JARFQK010000073.1 GCA_029287815.1 Gammaproteobacteria bacterium | reverse complement strand
AGACGAATCTCGGACCACTTCTTGCGTTCGAGTTCATCGAGATAGGATTTGGTAACCTTTGCGCCCGCCTTCAAACCCTTCGGGCCGCCGGCAGCAAGCTTGCCGACCATCAGGTTCTCCATGCGATCGTACAGATCTTCCTCGATGATGTGCCACTGCGCATCCACATCTTTTCTGACCTGCGCAATCTCCATCTCTTCGATTTCCAGTGCACGCTTGTCTTTTTCCACACCATCACGGGTGAATACCTGTACCCCGATCACGGTTCCCTCCATACCCGAGGGCACACGCAGGGAGGTGTCTTTGACATCAGATGCCTTCTCTCCGAAGATCGCTCGCAGCAGTTTTTCTTCGGCGGTCAGCTGCGTCTCACCCTTCGGCGTAACCTTGCCGACGAGGATGTCGTTCGGCTTGACCTCGGCGCCGACATACACCACGCCCGCCTCGTCCAGTTTGGACAGCAGGCTTTCACTGACATTAGGAATATCAGCGGTAATTTCCTCGGAACCGAGTTTGGTGTCACGGGCAACGCAGGACAGCTCTTCGATATGAATCGTCGTGTAACGATCTTCCTCGACGACGCGCTCTGAAATCAGAATCGAATCCTCGAAGTTGTAACCATTCCACGGCATGAACGCGACCAGCATATTCTGACCCAGCGCCAGCTCACCCATATCGGTCGAAGGTCCATCGGCAATCGCGTCGCCCCTGGACACTTCATCACCAACCGAAACCAACGGTCGCTGATTCATACATGTGTTCTGATTCGAACGTGTGTATTTGGTCAGACCGTAGATATCGACACCCGCGCTATCCCCGGTCGCTTCATCATCATGCACGCGGATCACGATACGGCCGGCGTCGACCGATTCGACTTTGCCGCCACGGCGCGCAATCACCGAGGAACCGGAGTCCAACGCAACCGTTCGTTCCATGCCGGTACCCACCAGCGGTTTCTGCGCCCGCAGCGTCGGCACCGCCTGGCGTTGCATGTTCGAACCCATCAACGCACGGTTGGCGTCGTCATGTTCGAGAAAAGGTATCAGCGATGCCGCAACGGACACGATTTGCTTCGGCGAGACATCCATGTATTCCACCTGCTCCGGTGAGGCCAGCGTGAACTCATTACCGTGACGGCATGAAACCAGCTCATCGAGCAGCTTGCCATCGTTATCGAGGGTGGCATTCGCCTGCGCAATCATGAAATTGCTTTCCTCGATGGCTGACAGATACTCGATTTCTGCAGTCGCCTTGCCGTCGGTGACTTTTCGGTAAGGCGTCTCCAGGAAGCCGTACTCATTGGTGCGCGCGTACACCGAGAGCGAATTGATCAAGCCGATGTTCGGACCCTCTGGCGTCTCAATCGGGCAGACGCGGCCATAATGGGTCGGATGCACGTCACGGACTTCGAAACCCGCGCGTTCACGCGTGAGACCGCCGGGTCCAAGCGCCGATACACGGCGTTTGTGAGTGACTTCCGACAACGGGTTGTTCTGGTCCATGAACTGGGACAACTGGCTCGATCCAAAGAACTCCTTCATCGCAGCCGCAACCGGTTTGGCATTGATCAGATCCTGTGGCATCAACTCGTCCTGTTCGGCCGTCGTCAGGCGCTCTTTGACGGCGCGCTCGACGCGGACCAGGCCCACACGGAAGGTGTTTTCTGCCATTTCGCCGACGCAGCGAATACGGCGGTTGCCGAGATGGTCGATATCGTCCACCATGCCCTTGCCGTTGCGAATATTGATCAGTTCCTTCAGAACAGCGAGTATGTCGTCCTGATTCAGCGTGCCACCGCGTTCCTTGTCTTCGATACCCAGGCGGCGATTGAACTTCATACGGCCAACCGCAGAGAGATCATAACGGTCTGTGGTAAAGAACAAGTTATTGAACAGGTTCTCTGCGGCATCCTTCGTCGGCGGCTCACCGGGGCGCATCATGCGGTAGATTTCGATCTGCGCTTCCAGCTGGGTTGTGGTTGGATCCAGCCTTAAGGTGCTCGAAATAAACGGACCCACTTCCAGATCATTGGTATAGATGACCTTGAATGACTTGACCTTGTTCTCGAGCAAATGATCAACCAGTTCCTGGGTAAACTCGGCATTGGCGGGTGCGATAATTTCACCGGTATCAGTGTCGATGATATCGTGTGCCAACACCTTGCCGAGAAGATAATCCATGTTTGCATTCAGCTTGGTGATTTTCTTGCTTTCGAGTTGCTTGATATGACGCATGGTCACACGACGGCCGGCTTCAACGATGGTCTCCTTGCCCGCCTTGATGTCAAACGTCGTCGTCTCGCCACGCAGGCGTTCGGGCACCAGATCGAAACTGACGCCGTCTTTGCTGAAGTTGTACTCGATTGTCTCGAAGAACGTGTCGAGGATCTGTTCGTCGCTAAAGCCCAACGCGCGCAACAGAATCGTGGCCGGCAACTTGCGGCGGCGGTCGATGCGCACAAACACGCAGTCTTTCGGGTCGAACTCGAAATCCAACCAGGAGCCACGATAGGGGATCACGCGCGCTGAATAGAGAATCTTGCCGGACGAATGGGTCTTGCCCTTGTCATGGTCGAAAAGCACGCCCGGTGAACGGTGCAGTTGTGAAACAATCACGCGCTCGGTTCCGTTGATCACGAAGGTACCGTTCTCTGTCATCAGCGGCATCTCGCCCATATAGACTTCCTGTTCCTTGACAGCCTTGGGCGTTGTTTTTTTCTTGGCTTCCTTGTCGTAAATCGCGAGGCGCATAGTCACACGCAGAGGCGCCGCATAGGTCAACCCGCGCAGCTGACATTCTTTCACATCGAATACGGGCCTACCCAATGTGTAATTTACGTACTGCAGCTCCACGTGCCCGGAGTAGCTGACAATCGGAAAAACAGAGCTGAATGCACCATGCAGACCCATTTCTGCACGCTCGCTTTGCTTCACATCAGCTTGTAAAAAGCTGCGGAATGAATCAAGCTGCATGGAGAGCAGGTAGGGCACATCCAGAATAGGTGGACGTTTACCGAAATCCTTACGGATGCGTTTTTTCTCGGTAAAAGAATATGCCATCAGTAATCCTCTATCGCGCGTCTAAATGAATTTATCGAGACCCTCGCGGGTCTTGCTTTCGTGGCAGGCAGTCAGGCGCAGCCCGCCACCACGGTGTTCATCGCAGCCTTTACTGCAACAAACAACAAAAGGCCGGCAGCCAGATTGTCCTAAAACAATGGCTACCAGCCTCTGATGCCGCTGAAAATGAAGCTTCAGCGCTCTGTCTACTTGAGTTCGACAGATGCGCCAGCTTCTTCAAGCTGCTTTTTGAGCTCTTCAGCTTCGTCTTTGGAAACACCTTCCTTAATCGTAGCCGGTGCACCTTCAACGGTATCTTTAGCGTCTTTCAGTCCCTGACCGGTGATCGCACGAACAGCCTTGATCACGGAAACCTTGTTGTCACCGATACCCGCTAGAACGACATCAAACTCATCCTTTTCCTCAGCAGCGCCGGCACCGGCATCGGCAGCAGCGACAGGCGCCGCTGCAACTGCTGCCGCGGCGGAAACGCCGAATTTTTCTTCCATCGCGGAAATCAGATCCACGACTTCCATTACAGTCATGTTGGATATGGTTTCCAGAATTTCTTCTTGTGAAACAGCCACAATTCTTCTCCAGATTAATTAAGTTGATTAATTAGCAATAAAATATATTGGTAACTACGCATTCGCCTGTTTTTGATCACGAACAGCGGCCACTGTGCGCACCAGCTTCGCATGCGGTTCATTCATGGTACGAACGAATTTCTCGATCGGCGCCTTCATAACCGCCATCAGCATACTGATCGCCTGGTCACGATTGGGCAGTTTCGCCAGCCGATCTATTTCACTGGCATCCAGCAACTCGCCACCGACGGCCAGTACTTTCGCGACCAGCTTGTCGTGTTCTTTCGCGAAATCCTTGACGACTCGAGCGGCCGCACCCGGATCCTCCTGGGAGAAGGCCATGACCAATGGCCCCACCAGCGAATCCTGCATACACTCGAATTCAGTACCATCAATGGCACGCTTGGTCAGCGAGTTCTTGATCACGCGCAGATAAACACCCTCGTTGCGTGCTTTGGCACGCAACGCGGTCATTTCATCAACACTCAAGCCGCGGTATTCAGCTGCTACCGCTGAATGCGCACTCGCCGCAATCGTAGCTACCTCAGCGACAATTGTTTTCTTGTCTTCAAGATTAAGTGCCACTTTAGCTCTCCAGTTAAGCTTCGGCTGTCTACAAGAACGTATTGAACTTGCGGAAACACCTCAGCCAAGTTATTGAGTCAAACCCGTTGACCCTCCACGGCGGCTTCAATCAGTTTTGAAGCGACACCATCTGCGCAGGAAATTAAGCATTCCGATCAGCCCGAAATACACCTGCGGTCTTTGACGTCACCGATAACTCGGCTGCCAAATCTCCGGATTAATCAGCAATGCCGATTACTCCGTGTCTTTTGAAGGAAACTCTGATCCAGCCCAAGTTTCCGTGCGGCACATGACTGTGCCACCATCTTTTATCACCTTTTCTGTGCGCCCGGACTGGCCATGGCTGACCTGTTCCGGATTTAACCAAGACTGGTCTGGTCAATCACAATTCCCGGCCCCATAGTCGAAGAAACCGCGATCTTCTTAAGGTAAACGCCTTTCGCAGCAGCCGGCTTGGCTTTGACCAGATCGGCAATCAATCCCTCGATGTTTTCTTTCAGTGCAGATACCTCAAATTTCACCGTGCCTACCGAACAGTGAATGATACCGCCCTTATCAACGCGGTAACGTACCTGGCCTGTTTTTGCGTTTTTCACCGCCGTGGCGACGTCGGGCGTGACCGTACCCACTTTGGGATTGGGCATCAAACCACGCGGTCCGAGGATCTGCCCGAGTGAGCCAACCACACGCATCGCATCGGGTGACGCAATAACCACATCGAAATTGAACTCACCCTTTCTGACCTGATCGGCGAGGTCATCCATGCCGACCACGTCAGCGCCGGCCGCCTCTGCTGCCTTCGCGTTTTCACCATCGGTGAAAACAGCAACGCGAACTTCTTTGCCGGTACCGTTCGGCAGCACGGTCGCACCGCGCACGACCTGGTCGCTTTTCTTCGGATCGATACCTAGATTCACGCTGATATCGACCGACTCGGTGAACTTGACCGTGGATAGCTCTTTCAACAAGGACAACGCTTCCTCGACCGGATAGAGCCGGTTCTTGTCGATCTTTTCATTGATCGTTTTGATTCTCTTCGTCAATTTGGCCATCAATTCACGCCCTCTGTTTCGATACCCATGCTGCGCGCAGTCCCGGCTATAGTCCGCACCGCCGCATCCATGTCGATAGCCGTCAAATCGGGCATCTTGGTATTGGCGATCTCTTCCAGCTGGGCGCGGTCGACCTTGCCCACTTTGTTAATATGCGGCTCGCCGCTGCCGCTTTTGATGCCGGCAGCCTTCTTCAGCAGAACTGAAGCGGGCGGGGTTTTCGTGATAAAGGTGAAACTCTTGTCACTGTAAACGGTAATCACGACAGGAACTGGTAAGCCCTTTTCCATGCTCTGGGTCTGCGCGTTGAAAGCCTTGCAGAACTCCATGATGTTGACACCGTGCTGGCCCAGCGCCGGACCAACAGGAGGACTCGGATTTGCATCACCCGCGCCGACTTGCAGCTTGATGTATGCGTCTACTTTCTTAGCCATTTTTCACTCCCGGGTACAAACGCTTGGCGCAGACGTCCAAGCTCCCCGTCATCGTTAAGGGTTTAGGGATCCGGCTTATGCAAACCGCGCATTGTAACACGAACCAAAAATTTTATCGCAAGTATTTTCAGCTTTTGCGAATGCACCATTCTCAGTCGCAGCCGCACCTCAGACACGCGGGCGCGGAGGTGCCTATTAGCCTTTCTCCACCTGACCGAACTCGAGTTCGACCGGTGTGGAACGGCCAAAAATCAGCACGGCCACTTTCAGCCGGCTGTGCTCGTAATCCACTTCTTCGACAACACCGCTGAAATCGTTGAACGGGCCATCGGTCACCCGAACGACCTCACCCGGCTCGTACAGCACTTTGGGCTTCGGTTTCTCGGCCCCTTCCTGGATGGCACCCAAAATCTGCTGGGCTTCCTTATCTGAGATCGGCGCGGGCTTGTCCTTGGTGCCACCGATAAAACCCATGACCTTCGGCACGTCCTTCACCAGGTGCCAGGTCTCATCGGACATCTCCATCTGCACCAGCACATAGCCTGGGAAAAATTTTCGCTCCGACTTACGCTTTGCACCGTCTCTGACCTCGACGACTTCCTCTGTCGGAATCAAAATGTCACCAAACTTGTCTTCCATGCCCGCCAGATTGATGTGTTCCTTCAGCGATTCCTTCACCTTGGCTTCAAATCCGGAATACGCATGCACCACGTACCAACGCTTGCTCACTGCTAGCCCCCTTGCCCTGTCAGTATCTCCACCGCGTTCAATAGCATCATGTCAACCAGCCAAAGAAAAATACCCAGTATGATCACCGCGACAACGACCATCAGTGTAGTTTGTACTGTTTCCTGCCGGGTCGGCCACACGACCTTTCGAACCTCGGCACGCGCTTCTCGACCGAAGGACACGATCGCATGACCGGTGCTCGTTGTCAGCGCAATGCCCGCCGCGATGATGGCAACCCCCACCAGCCCTAAAACGCGATAAAGCAAGGAGGCGTCCCCGTAGTAGTAAAAGCCACCGATACCCGCGAGCAGAATCACGACGGCGATCACCAGCTTGAGGATATCCAGTTTGTTCGAAACCTCAGTTTCGGCCTTTGCGACCATAGCGCTTTGTATACCTGCTTAACCGTTTAAAGTTGGCAGGCCAGGAGGGACTCGAACCCCCAACCTGCGGTTTTGGAGACCGCTGCTCTACCAGTTGAGCCACTGGCCTAAACTCGTTGATACATCGACACCTTCAATCAGCAACGGGCCAACCCTCGG
>JARFQK010000052.1 GCA_029287815.1 Gammaproteobacteria bacterium | reverse complement strand
TCTGTAAGGCGCGCTACGAAGCCTTCGGCTGCGCCGGCAATGCCTCCAAGATCAAACCGATCTCACTCGAGAAGATGGTCGTGTTTTATCACTAAGCGTTCTTTGGCCGGATGCGCCGAAAAAGGGGGCTCATGCCCCCTTTTTTATTCCAGTAACAAGTACCCAGTTTTAATGTTCATAAAAATATCGATGAGAGTCCGCAAATGAACGCAAATCAACGCAAATATCTTGCAGCTTATTTGCAATGCAGAATGAATACGAAAACACTCACATAAAATTGGCGTTTATTCGCGTTCATTTGCGGACTAGAAAAAATGGTTGAAGCGATAACCGAATTCACCGGCACGTTGGCCGGCTACCTCTGGAACAATGGCCTAACGATGTTGATCCTGGTCGGTACGGGTTTGTACTTGACCATACGTCTGCGATTTGTCCAATTGACCGGTTTTAGCCACGGCTTGGTGCTGATCTCCGGCAAGCTCAGCCGCGATTCCGACAGCGGCGAAGTCAGCCATTTTCAGGCGCTGGCAACCGCGCTGTCTGCGACGGTCGGCACGGGTAACATTGCCGGTGTCGCGACGGCGATTTCGCTCGGTGGACCGGGCGCCCTGTTCTGGATGTGGGTCACGGCCTTCGTCGGCATGGCCACCAAATTCACCGAGAGTACCCTGGCACTGAAATTCAGGGAGGTCGATGCCGATGGCACAATAGCCGGCGGGCCGATGTACACCTTGTTGCACGGACTGAAGATGAAACGCATGGCTGCTCTGTTTGCGGCGTTCGCGTTGATCGCCTCGTTCGGCATCGGCAACCTGGTCCAGGCCAATTCGGTCGTCGATGGACTGACGTACATCTGGCCTGAATTCAAAGCCTATGGGTGGGTGATCGGCGTCGTGCTCGCGGTGCTGGTTGGCTCGGTTATCCTGGGCGGTGTGCACCGGATCGCCGTCGTCGCCAGTGCGATCGTGCCATTCATGGTGATCATCTATCTGGTCTCGGCGCTGGCTGTGCTGATACAACATGCTGCTGAAATACCCTCGGCGTTGTGGACCATCCTGAACCTGGCCTTGAATCCCTGGGCAGCCGGCGGTGCTGCGGTCGGCGAAGCCATTCGCTGGGGTGTCGCGCGCGGGCTGTTCTCGAACGAGGCCGGTCTGGGTTCGTCGCCGATGGCGCATGCGGCCGCCAGGACCAACGAGCCTGTGCGCGAGGGGCTGGTCGCGATGATGGAGCCGTTCATCGATACTATCGTGATCTGCACGATGACCGGCCTGGTGATCGTGATCAGCGGCGCCCATCTGACCGCGGCTGAGGGCGTGGTCGGTGCGGCGCTGACCGCTTATGCATTCAATCTGAATTTCGGGGATTTTGGTGCAATGGTGGTGGGTCTCGGCTTGTCGCTATTCGCATTTTCAACGATGATCGCCTGGTCCTACTATGGAGATCGCAGTGCTCGCTTCCTGTTCGGCAAGCAAGCCGTGGTCTATTACCGGTTCTTGTTTACAATTGTGATCATCGTGGGTGCGGCCGTACCACTGAAGCTGGTCTGGAATATTGCCGATATCACGACGATTCTGATGGCGCTGCCGAACCTGCTGGCGCTGTTTCTGCTCGCTAGCCTGGTGCAGCGCATGAAAACAGATTATTTCGGCCGCGTGCAGGGTCTAAAATGACCGCGGAGCCGTAAAGGTAGCGGAGATTGTTTCTAGGATTCGCTGTAGGAGCGGCTTTAGCCGCGAACCAGTCGCGATTTGCTGGATTATTCGCGGCTAAAGCCGCTCCTTCACAGGGTCCTTCGCGCCTTTGCGTTAAATCGACATTTATGCAAAAACGGAGAAACTCATGCCCCAGATAGCAGAAGGCCTCGAATACGAAGATCAGATTGTCGGCGACGGCGATGAAGCCATACCAGGTAAGACGGTTGAAGTGCATTACACCGGTTGGCTGACCGACGGCTCGGAGTTCGATTCGAGCCGCAAGCGCAACGAAACTTTCAAGTTCAAGCTCGGCGGCGGGCAGGTGATTCAGGGATGGGATCAGGGCGTTGCCGGTATGAAGGTCGGCGGGCTGCGAAAACTGACCATCGGACCGGAATTCGGCTACGGCGCCCGGGGCGCCGGCAATGTGATACCGCCCAATGCGACGCTGATATTCAAGGTTGAATTGATGAGTGTGGCTTAGCCCGTAACATGCGGGTTAGCCCGCATCTCTGGCCAGGTCGCGCCGTTCGCAGGAAAACTCTGGTGGTACGGGCTTGGGTTTGCAAGCCAAAAACGTCGATGACCTTTGTTTCGAGGTCACTCGTTCCCGGGCGAGCGTCATAGAACTTGATCGCCGGGGCATTCATAGATGCCGTGCCAGGCGAATGCCAGAGAACTGCCAACGGTCCTTCGGATAGAAAAAGTTTCGATAGCTGCTGCGGATATGAGCAGCGGGCGTCACGCAGGAACCTCCGCGAAGCACGATCTGATTGGACATGAATTTGCCGTTGTATTCACCCACGGTGCCCTCGGGAGCGCGATAGCCTGGATAGGCCGCGTAGGGACTGGCTGTCCATTCCCAGACATCGCCGTAGCACTGCTGTAGCGCCGAACCGTCATTGCTTGCGATGGGTTGCAGGTAACCAGCGTCTCTCAGATTCCCCGAGACCGCTCGATTGGCGACAGCGACTTCCCATTCGAACTCAGTGGGCAAACGCATGCCGGCCCAGCTGGCGTAGGCAGCGGCTTCATACAGGCTGACGTGACACACGGGCGCATTGGGGTCGAGTCGGCGCATCCCGCCGAGCGTCATCTGCCACCACTCATCGTCACGCTGCTCCCAGTACAGTGGTGCGGTCCAGCCATCGGCTTGGCGCGCGGCCCAGCCATCGGATAGCCACAGTGCCGGGTCGCGGTAACCACCATCCTCGATGAATGCCAGGTACTCCGCATTCGTCACCGGCCGCGATGCGAGTGCAAACGCCTCGAGCCATACCTTGTGGCGCGGGTACTCATTGTCGTAGCCAAAACCCTGGCCGTGATGCCCCGCCTTGTGAAGGCCCGCATCTACAGCGACCCATGCAACCTTACTGATTGCACGGACAGGCGGTGAAGTGAGGTCACGGTACCGCGGGCGCAAAGGATTTTGCGCGAATATATGTTTCAGATCGGTCAGCATCAGTTCCTGATGCTGCTGTTCATGGTTCAAGCCAAGAACAATCAAAGCCTGTATGTGCGGCCACTGCTGCTGGGGGACACTCGCGATGAAGTCGAGCATGGCTTCGTCGACAAAGGCACGGTAATCATAGATCTCGGATACAGTCGGACGCGATAACAGGCCCCGGGCGGGGCGGGAGTAGGGTTGACCGTGGGTCAGGTAGTAAGAATTGAATAGATGGTCATA
>JARFQK010000048.1 GCA_029287815.1 Gammaproteobacteria bacterium | reverse complement strand
GTCAATAGTGATCGGCGCGACAACGCGGGTATCGACCTTGTCGATGCCGTCAATTTCTGCAATGCGCTGTGCGACGGACTCAGGCGCACGTTTTAATGGTGCGAAAACCTCGGCAAAGTGATAGTCGCGGTAGTACAGCTCACGACTCAGCTGGAGCGAATCAAGCGTGCTGAGAAACATGATAAAACAAGCCACGCCGCTCGCCATCACGGCAACGATCGCAAGCGCTTGCCCGCGCAGCCGATTCAGGTCACGAAACAACTTGTGATCGAGTGCAAGCATGTTTACCAGGCCAGCTCTGATGGTGCTTTTTTGTTCGTGTTGATCTCATCGCTGATGATTCGACCATCACTCAGGCGGATGACCCGGTCGGCCATCTGGGCTATATCGATATTGTGTGTAATTACAACTGTTGTCGTCCCAAGTTCCCGGTTGACCCGTTCGATGGCTTCCAGCACCACAACACCAGTTTTCAAGTCCAGTGCACCGGTTGGTTCGTCGCAGAGTAACACATCGGGTCGCTTGGCAATCGCTCGGGCAATGGCTACTCGTTGTTGCTCACCGCCGGACATTTGCGAAGGGAAATGGTCGATGCGATCTCCAAGATTAACCAGTTCGAGTGCTTCGACAGGGGTGAGCGGGTTCGTCGATATCTCGGTCACCAGTGCAACGTTTTCACGTGCTGTGAGGCTTGGAATCAAATTATAAAACTGAAAAACAAAGCCAACATTCTCACGGCGGTAGCGGGTGAGTATTGAATCGTCGTAGGTCGTCAGATCGTGGTCTTTGTAGCGGATGGCTCCGCTGGTGGGCACATCGAGCCCACCCAGGATATTGAGCAGGGTGGACTTACCGCTTCCCGATTGTCCCAACAGCACGACAAATTCGCTTTCGTAGAGATACAGACTGATACCGCGCAAAGCATGGACCTGGACCTCTCCCATCTGGTAGGTCTTGGTGACATTCTCCGCATGGAAGACTAGCGATAATGAGGGTCGGATCACAGTTCTCTCTAATATACTAAGAACGGTCAGCAGACGGCGTTTTCAACTTCTATTCTCGGCCGGCCGGTATTATTCGCTCGTTTCTGGCGTTTTGTCATTTCTGCAATTTTAGTTGTCAAATATTACCTGGCTAATACAAACTCCGGATTCAAGGTATCGCGTATGTCGCTCAACGCAGATTGGTTCAGCTTAGTGGCGTGTGCGCGGGACGGTATCACCAGCAAGTGAGCAGAATTGGTCATCAGCACAGAGGCGTGGATTGCAACGCTTTCGCTTCGCAGCCGCGCGCTAATCAGTCAGATCACGAGTGTGATCTTTCTCTAAAAACAATGCAGGTTTCGCAGTTGTGTCCACGCGGGATGGTGCGCCGGGCTATACCCGGCAAAACAAAATTCGGCTTTGTTACTACACCCAACTCCCTGTAAGAGTTCCACTTTAACGATTCTGTCGCAGGCGAAGTCGATATTGTACGGGATCATAGCCGGTGTTGTATATTAGGGAATACTTTGATCTGACCCCGATTTCCTCTATCATTGCGGCAATGAATACGCTGGCGGTGCCGCCTGGGTCACTGGCGCGGGTTCATCCAGTCACAATATAGGACATCTTTATGTGTGGAATTGTAGGTGCCGTTGCTGATCGTAACGTGACGCCGATTCTGATCGAAGGTCTGCGTCGGCTGGAATACCGGGGTTACGATTCTGCCGGTATTGCGGTGATCGATGGCACTCAATGTCTCGAGCGTGTGCGACGTGTCGGCAAGGTGCAGTCGCTGGTGGATTCGTTGCAGCAGTCGCCACTCAGAGGGCTCACCGGTGTTGCGCATACGCGGTGGGCAACGCACGGGGAGCCGACCGAGTCGAACGCGCACCCCCATATTTGTGACGAATCGGTCGCTGTTGTTCACAACGGCATCATCGAGAATCATAACGACTTGCGCGAACGGCAGCTGGCCGAGGGTTTTCGCTTCACCTCGGATACCGACACCGAAGTGGCGGTGCATCAGATCGAACACTATTTGCGCGAGAAAGGTGACCTGCTTGAGGCGGTACGCCACGCGGTGACCGATTTCGAGGGCGCCTATGCGCTGGGCGTGGTGTCGGTGAAGGACCCGCACCGAATGATTGCGGCGCGCAGCGGCAGTCCGTTGGTGATTGGCGTCGGTCTGGGTGAACATTTCATCGCCTCCGATGCATCGGCCTTGTTGCTGGTGACGCGCCGCTTTGTCTATCTGGAAGAGGGTGATTTTGCCGATATTCGTCCGGACGCGCTGGTGATCTACGACAAACAGGGCAACGTCGTCGACCGTCCTATCCGTGAATCCGAACTCAGCTCGGAAGCGACTACCAAGGGTGGCTACCGTCACTACATGCTGAAAGAAATCCACGAGCAGCCATCGAGTCTGATCGAGGTGCTGGAGGGGCGCGTCCTCGAAGGCAAAATACTGGATTCGACCTTCGGTCCCGGTGCCGGCGAAATTCTTGACAGCATCAAGAACGTACAGATCATCGCTTGTGGGACCAGCTACCACGCCGGCCTGGTCGCGCGTTACTGGCTGGAAGCGCTCGCCGGTATTGCTTGTTCGGTGGAAGTCGCCAGCGAATACCGCTACCGCAAACCCGTGCTCTCACCCGATACCCTGGTCGTCACGATATCGCAGTCCGGGGAGACCGCCGATACTCTGGCTGCGTTGCGCGGCATCAAGCAAGCGATCGGAGGCTCATCATTGGCGATCTGCAATGTGCCGGAGAGTTCGTTGGTGCGTGAAAGTGAACTGAATTTGATGACACGCGCCGGCCCCGAGATTGGCGTGGCCTCGACCAAGGCGTTCACCACACAGTTGATCGCGCTGTTCATGCTGGTAGTCACGCTGGGTTTGCGGCGACAGTTATCGCCCGAGAAAGCGCAGGCCTTGATGCATCACGTGGTGGAACTGCCGGGCTTGATCGGCAGGATTCTGGCCGATGCCGATCGCATCAGCGCTTGGGCTGATGTGTTCACCGAGCGCAGCAATGCGATATTCCTGGGCAGAGGGCTGCTTTACCCGATTGCGCTCGAAGGTGCCTTGAAACTCAAAGAGATTTCCTACATCCACGCGGATGCCTATCCCGCGGGTGAGCTCAAGCATGGGCCGATTGCATTGATCGACCCGGAGATGCCGACGATTGCGTTGGCGTGTCAGGACGGGCAGGAAGGCAAGATCAAGTCCAACTTACGTGAAGTGCTGGCGCGAGGCGGTGAGGTCTACCTGTTTGCGGACGAACGTCTCGACCTGGCCGATCTCGGCGAGCACTGTCATGTCATGCCGCTGCCGGCTGTCGAGGCCGAGCTTGCTCCGGTGCTGTATGCGGTGCCATTGCAGCTGTTCGCTTATTTCGTGGCCGTACAAAAGGGCACGGATGTCGATCAGCCGCGTAATCTGGCCAAATCAGTGACTGTTGAGTAAGCCTGTTGACCGTCATCGTTGGTCGCGTCGACGCGGCGGGTGCTCTGTTGACGGATTCGGCTTGTGGATTGCGTCCAGCTTGTCATCAAATGGTCACAATAGCCACCCTGGAAACAATGTCTTATCTGGCCTATTCGTGATAATCTAGAAACACGATCGACAAACAAAGGACATAATGACCCGCAAGCTCTATATCAAGACATTCGGCTGCCAAATGAATGAATACGATTCGGACAAAATCGCCGACGTATTGGCTGAATCCCACAATCTTGAGTTGACACCCAATCCCGAAGAAGCCGACGTGCTGTTGCTGAATACCTGCTCAATCCGTGAGAAAGCCCAGGAAAAGGTGTTCTCACAGCTGGGGCGGTGGAAAACCTGGAAGCAGAGCAAGCCGGGTCTGGTCATCGGCGTTGGCGGCTGCGTGGCCAGTCAGGAAGGCGGCGCGATCCAGCGTCGTGCGCCGTATGTCGATCTGGTGTTCGGCCCGCAGACCCTGCATCGTTTGCCGCAGATGCTCGATACGATAACCTTTGAGCATCAGCCCGTGGTCGACATCAGTTTTCCTGAAATCGAGAAGTTCGATCATCTGCCCGAAGCCAGAGCAGAGGGTCCGACCGCGTTCGTCTCGATCATGGAGGGTTGCAGCAAGTATTGCAGTTTCTGTGTGGTGCCGTACACCCGTGGGGAGGAAGTCAGTCGACCCTTTGATGACATCCTGGCGGAAGTGGCCGGTCTCGCGGCGCAGGGTGTGCGCGAAGTCAATCTACTCGGGCAGAATGTGAATGCATACCGCGGGCCGATGTCCGACGGGGTCGAAGGCGAATCCGGGGAGGCTGACCTGGCGCTGCTGATTCATTATGTTGCCGCGATCGATGGCATCGACCGGATTCGTTTCACGACTTCGCATCCATTGGAGTTTTCCGACAATCTGATTCAGGCCTTTGCCGACGTGCCGGAACTGGTCAGCTTTGTGCATCTGCCGGTGCAAAGCGGCTCCGACCGGGTGCTGGCTGCGATGAAGCGTGGGCATACCGCGCTCGAGTACAAGCGGATCATCCGCAAACTACGCGAGGTGCGCCCGGATATTGCGATATCGTCCGATTTCATCGTCGGCTTTCCCGGAGAGACCAATCAGGATTTTGAGGCAACCATGCAGCTGATCGACGACGTCGATTTTGATCAGTCCTTCAGTTTTATTTACAGCGCACGCCCGGGTACGCCGGCAGCCGGCTTGCCGGACAGCACGTCGCTGCAAATCAAAAAGCAGCGGCTGGCTCGGCTGCAGCAGGACATTGCGGCACGTGCCCAGCGCTTCAGCGAAGCCATGATCGGCAGCGTCCAGAGCGTGCTCGTCGAAGGGCCATCCAAAAGAAACGACGGGCAGATTTCAGGTCGCACGCAGAACAATCGTGTGGTCAACTTTGATGGGCCTGACACTTTGATCGGCGGTTTCGTTGATGTGCTGATCACCGATGTGTTCACCCATTCCCTTCAGGGGCAGATCAGCGCCGGCGTGGATAACACCCGTGAACGTCAATCTGCATGATGATGGCTCGGTCGTAGAGAGATCATGCCCGTAAAAATCGTCAAGAGCCTGGACTTCGATCTGACACCTACTGATAACACACGGCTGGCCAACTTATGTGGCCAGTTCAATGAACACCTGCACCAGCTCGAATCGCATTTCGATGTCGGTATCGCGTGCCGCAGCAACCATTTCCAGATCGAAGGGCATGATGAGAACCAGCGCGCGGCCATGGCGGCGATCAAGAACCTCTACGATGTTGCCGACACAGAGACGCTGACACCATCCAGGGTCCACCTTTATTTGAATGAATCCAGTGGCAACACGCCCCGCGATCAGCACAGCAAGGACGAGCAACACCGCTGGAGTATGAAAACCAGCAAAGCGATGATCAAAGGCCGTGGCAAGAACCAGGTCGAGTATCTCAAACAGATCAAGAATCATGATCTGACGCTGGGTGTCGGTCCGGCAGGCACTGGAAAGACCTATCTCGCAGTGGCCAGCGCGGTCAACGCACTCGAGAACGATCGGGTGCAGCGACTGGTGCTGGTCCGCCCCGCAGTGGAGGCCGGTGAGCGCCTCGGATTTCTACCCGGTGATCTGGCGCAGAAAATCGACCCGTACCTGCGCCCGATGTATGATGCGTTGTACGAAATGATGGGCTTTCAGAAGGTCGCCAAACTGATCGAGCGCAACGTGATCGAAATTGCGCCACTGGCTTATATGCGCGGGCGTACACTGAACGATTCCTTCATCATTCTCGACGAAGCGCAGAACACTACCATCGACCAGATGAAAATGTTTCTGACGCGAATCGGCTTTGGGTCCAAAGCCGTGGTCACCGGCGATGTAACCCAGGTTGACCTGCCGCGTGACAAGATGTCGGGCCTGCGTCACAGCATGCAGTTACTGAACGGTGTCGAGGGTATTGGTATTACCCAGTTCACAGCGTCAGATGTCGTGCGTCATCCCCTGGTGAGAAAGATCGTCGATGCCTACGATAGGGATGAGGCCGACTGATGCCGGTCCACATCGAGATGTCGTTCTCAGATGCTGCGGCGAGCGACGAGGACGTACCGGACGCCGAGTCTATTCAGCGCTGGGTTGAGCAATCCTGCTTCTGCGAGCAACCCGTTGTCGTCAGCGTGCGTGTTGTCAGTAGCGACGAAATGCGTGAGCTGAATCGGACTTGGCGCGGTATCGACAAGCCGACCAACGTATTATCCTTTCCAATGGAATCGCCGGCGGAAGTGAATCTGAACTTGCTTGGCGATCTAGCCGTATGCGCATCAGTAATCGAGCAAGAAGCCAGGCAGCAGCACAAGCCCGTCGAGGCGCATTGGGCCCACATGCTGGTTCACGGCGTGTTGCATCTGCAGGGCTTCGACCACATCGAGGAGGCCCAGGCAGCGGAGATGGAAGCGCTGGAAATCCGTATACTCGACCAGCTCGGCTTTAACAATCCTTACCTCGGAGTTGACGATCAACAGTTCGTTGAATCAAAGCAGTCTTGACTATGAATACCGAAACGCCACGAAAATCATTGATAAAACGTTTGCTCTCTGCAATTGCTTCGCTGTTCGGCGAGGGCAAGAGTGAGCGCTCACGCTTGCTGGAATCGCTGCGCGAAAGCCAGCAAAAGGGCCTGATTGACATGGATGCGCTGATCATGATCGAAGGCGTGTTTCAAGTTTCGGAAATGCGTGTCAGAGACATCATGGTGCCGCGTTCTCACATGGTCGTGATTCAACAGGACCAGAGCCTCGATAAGATGCTCTCCGTGGTATCCACTTCCGGGCATTCGCGTTTCCCTGTGATCGATGAAAGCCTGGATGAGATCGTCGGGATCCTGCTAGCCAAGGATCTCGCGTATTACAGCAGCGAAGCCCATCGCCAGTCGTTTGAACTGAAGGACATCATGCGGCCGGCGGTGTTCGTACCCGAGAGCAAACGTCTGAACGTCCTGCTGAAAGACTTTCGCACCAGTCGAAACCATATGGCCATCGTTATCGATGAATACAGTGGCGTTGCCGGCCTGGTTACCATCGAAGACGTGCTCGAGCAAATCGTCGGTGAGATCGATGATGAACACGACGCGGCCGATGCGATCAATATTCATCGCCATGGCTTTCATCGCTATACGCTGAAAGGCGTGACGCCGATCACCGAATTCAATGCTTTCTTCGGAACCGATTTCAGCAACGGACAATTCGATACCGTTGCCGGCCTGATTTTGAATAATCTGGGCCATATGCCGCAGCGCGGCGAAGAACTCACCGTAGATAATTTTCTGTTCAAGATCATCAGCTGCAGTTCGAGGCGGATCAACAACCTGCAGGTCACTTTGTTGCCAGAGGCAAGGTCGGTTTCATCCGGCACCGGCTAATGTCGGCGTTTAGCGTGCACTTGTCACCAAGCGGCCCAAGGTGCTGATAATGCATTGGCCGGTTGGATTAAACTCGGATGATTGATAATGCAGTGTGTAGGTCAAGCATGCCTATCACGGGTCAGGCTGGTCTTCATCTGAGCAGGTTCGTAGGGTGCGCCATGCGCACCGCAGCTGGCTACCAAGCCGAAGGTTCGTGGTGCGCACGGCACGCCCTACGATCTCCTCACTCAAGCCGTAGCTGTGGCTACGCTTTTCGCTCCGGAGCGGCGCTTTCGAATACTAGCCCGCCTGCGCCTTTTGCCATCGTCGTGGTGCGAGATGTGGGCTAGGATTCTGCAGACCGAAAGCTGGCCTGCAAGGATTTCCACGCTCTTCGCCGGCGCGTCGATGACGCTGGCATTCGAACCCGTGGGTCTCAGTTTGCTGGTATTTCCGCTGCTGGCCTATCTGCTTTATCACTGGCACCGGGCAGATGCGTTCGGTGCCTTCGTGCACGTCTGGCTGTTCAGTCTGGGCATGCGTTTGTCCGGCATCAGCTGGATTTTCTTCAGCCTTTATTTTCATGGCGACAGTCCGGCCGTGCTCGCGGTCGCGATCGTTGTATTGTTGGGTGCCTTCCTGGCACTATTCCCGGCGACGGCGGCTTATCTGTTCAATCGCTACTGCCGGGCCGGCGATACCCTGCGTCTACTGATCGTGCTTCCGTGTGCCTGGCTCTTGGCCGAATGGGCCGTTGGCATTACCTTGACGGGCTTTGCCTGGATGCAGCCGGGGTACACTCAGATCGACCTGCCGCTGTCGGGGTATGCGCCATTGCTGGGCAATCATGCGGTCAGTGGCTTGGTCGTTCTGACCGCCAGCGTATTGTTGCTTGTTGTGCTGAAGCGGCTGTCTTGGCAAAAGGCATCAATAGTGATCGGCGTGTTGTGGATCGCGGGCTTCGCCCTCAAACAAATCAGCTGGACCGAGCCTGCAGGTGAGGATGTCGAAGTCGCACTGGTCCAGGGAAATATTCCGCAGGCGCTGAAATGGCAGCGCCATATGCACGCCAAGACCCTGAAACTCTACCGCGAGCTGACGCTCGAGCACGCTGATGCCGATCTGATCATCTGGCCAGAGACCGCGATACCGGACTACAAGCACAGGGTGCCGGCCTACCTGATCGGTCTGCGTCAGGCGATACAGCAGCACGATACCGATCTGTTGGTCGGTCTGTTCATCAAGAACCTGGA
>JARFQK010000371.1 GCA_029287815.1 Gammaproteobacteria bacterium | reverse complement strand
CGGTAGCGACTTGATCATGGTTGGCTGTAAGGACAAGGGTCCTATTCGTCGGCTACTCGTCGGTTCGATCACTCAGCGCATGGCGCGCTATGCCCAATGCACCGTTTGGGCGGTTCGGAAAAAGACCGCCAATGACTGATTTCGCGATAAACGTTGATGAACACAAAGCGCAGCCTATTTGCGCGGACATTGACACACTCTAGCCCGCCTGGTGAGAAATGCGGGCTAGCCGTCGCTTGCTCTGACCGGTCTCCGACAGGATCGATTCAAGGCGGCATGCTGTAGCTGACCCACGCAGATTCGACGTGGATTGATCGAGCGATTCCGCTTTAGCCGGCATGTTGCACGAAGGATTTGGATTTTACGGGCAAGCCCGATTGTTCGTAAAATCCAAATCCTTCATGCAATATCCGGGTTAGATCGATATGAGCAAGACCTATAAATTGCCAGACAATTTCATCGGTAAAGAGGACCGGGAGCGGCTCGAAAGCTTTGGCGGGCATACCATCGCACACGGCCGCGCTACGCGTTGGCACTGGGGAAAAAATGACAATGGCGACGATGTATTCGAAATCTACCGCGGAGGCGCAGATGAATCACTCGCTGCGCGCGTCCACCGTGATCGCGAGCGGGATATCTTTCTTGCGCAGAATGAGCTGAGTCAACCGATTGGATCAGGTGAGCTCGAACATGTCATGGCGGAGCTGGAAGAATATTTCAGTCGTCTGCACGGCGAATGCTGAGACGCGCTGATCCGAGAACGGGTCCGCCGATGAACGCCGAAAGACGCGGATGTCGGATGGGCTCGTGCCTGAAGAAGTGCTTGAACGCGCTGTTGATTGGCTTGCAGAGCTGAGTGGAATATCGGATCAGCAAAAAGTAGCAAACCATTGGTTGGCTAATTTTGCGCCCATTGCGTCTCGCGAGGTCGACCGGCCCATTCACCATCGGGGTTTATCGGTGTTCATGGGCCGCAGTCGGACGACCCGGTCAGGCCTGCGGACCATCCGTGTCCGCTGTCGCTTCTTCGATCCCTCGGTCTTTGCCGACTTGACCGCTTCTCGGCCTCAGCTGCCAAAATTCTGCGAGACGAAATCCCAGTTGACCAGGTTCCAGAAGGCTTCGACGTACTTCGGACGTGCATTACGGTAGTCAATGTAATAGGCATGTTCCCAGACGTCGCAGGTGAGTAAGGGTTGCATAGCGTCGGTCATCGGGTTGGCGGCATTACTGGTATTGACAATTTCCAGAGCGCCTTCAGAATTCTTCACCAGCCAGGTCCAGCCGGAGCCGAAGTTGTTGACCGCGGATTCCGAGAAACGCGTCTTGAAGTCATCAAAACTTCCGAATGTCTGATCGATTGCCGTGGCCAGCTCGCCCGTGGGTGCGCCGCCACCGTTTGGGCTCAGGCAGTTCCAGTAAAAGGTGTGGTTCCAGACCTGGGCCCCGTTGTTGAAGATTCCGCCCGAGGCCTTCTTGATGATGTCCTCGAGTGAAGCCGACTCGAATTCGGTGCCCGGTATCAGGCCGTTCAGTTTGTCCACGTATGTTGCATGATGTTTGTGGTGATGAAACTGCAGCGTTTCTGCGGAGATATGTGGTTCTAAAGCGTTTTCAGGATATGGGAGATCTGGGAGTGTATGTTGTGTCATGATATTCTGCCTTGTTGTTTGATGATATTTTGCTCGATTGCAGTCTGATTGATCTGTTGAGTACTGAAAAGTTTGCATATTATTGCAAATGGCGTGCTGACCTGCACTTCGAAATTGGCGTGCTAGCGGCAACGCGCCCGAATCCTATAGATTGTTACACTGAAGTGAATTTCAAGAGAGTGCCAAGAAAAATGCGTAAAGGGACTCGCGTGTTCATGAAACCTTTTTTTCGGAACATTGCGCACAGGTTCCGCGCAGCTCGACCACTGGTCGCTTGGTATGGAATCCCGCCGTCTTGCCGGCAGCCAGCAGACTGTTGGCAATACTCGTGTCTTCAACCTCGGCCACGTCGCCGCAATCATCGCAGATCAGAAACTGGCTAACATGCGGATGTTCAGGGTGAGTGCAGCCGACAAAGGCGTGCAGGCTCTCCAACTTGTGCACCAGGCCCTGCTCCAGCAAAAAATCCAAAGCGCGGTACACCGTCGGTGGCGCCGGATTCCTGACCGAGTCGCGCATTCGGTCCAGTAGCTCGTAAGCGCTCAACGGTTTGTCTGATTCACAAAGCAGGCGCAGTGCGGCCTTGCGTTGATCGGTCAGCCTGACGCCGCGTCGACGACACAGGTTCTCGGCGCGGTCCAGGATAAGTGACAGATGCTTTCTATCCATTTTTGCCTCTCGCATCAGCCCGACGTCTGGCTGAAAGTTGCGTTTTGCGGCGATTGATAAATTGGACCAGCAAGGCTGATCCGACATAAACGCACCCAGCGAGCAGAATGATGGTCGGCCCTGCAGGCAAGTCGGGTCCGTAGGATAGCGCCAGGCCAACGACGCTGAGTACACTGCCGAGCAAGCTCGCGATCAGCATCATTCGTCCGAGCGAGTGCACGTAGTGGCCGGCGACAGCGGCTGGCAGGGTCAACAAGGCCAGCACCAGTATCAACCCGACGACCTGGATCAGCAGCACAACGGTCACAGCGACCAGGTTGAGTAACAGCAGGTAGAAGAAGCCAACGGGTATGCCGCGCAGGCGCGCGAACTCTTCATCGAAAACGACCGCGAGGAGTTGACGGTGATAAACCGCGACGACGACGAGCAGTACGATGTCCATTGCGAGCATGAACCACAGGCTTTCGCGCGGGACCAGCAGGATATTTCCGAACAGGTAGCTCATCAGGTCAGATTGATAGCCTGGTGTCTTGGAAATGAAAATGACCCCGATCGCCATGCCGATCGCCCAAAGGGCGCCAATCAGCGTATCCTCCTGGGCTTGCCAGTGCAGCCGGACCCAGCCGATCAGCAGCGCCGCGGCAATGGCTGCCAGCAGTGCGCCGTGCAAGGGGTCGAAACCGAAGTAGACTGCGGCGCCCATGCCGCCGAGTACAGAATGAGCGATGCCGCCGGCTATGAATGCGATTCGCTTGACCACGACGTAAGTGCCCATGACTCCGCAGCCGATACTCGCGAGTAATGCCGCAGCGACCGCAGTTTGCAGAAAGGCATGTTGTGCGAGCGCCGTGAAAAAGCCATCCATCGGTCAATGTCCGTGTGCGATCATGCGGACATGCTCGCCATAAAGTTCCTGGATCATCTGACCGTCGATCGCGTCAGTGTGATGGCAGACCAGGGTTCGGTTGATACAGGCCACTCGATTCACGTAGCGGGAGATGAAAGCCACATCGTGCGAGACGACCAGGATTGTCATGCGCTCGTTCAACGTTCGGAGCAGATCGAAGATCTCGCTCTCGAGCCGCTGGTCGATGTTGGCCGTCGGCTCGTCCAGCAACAAGATCCGGGGTTCGCCAACCAGCGCCCTGGCCAGCAGTACGCGTTGCAACTGGCCACCCGACAGGCTGCTGATCTGGCGTGCCGCAATGTCATCGGCTTCGACTTCAGCCAGGGCCTTGCGCGCTGATTCCCTGTCGGCACGTGCGACGCGCCCCGGCCAGAGCGCACTCAGCCAACCTTCGTGCTTTTTCACGCCCAGACGACCCAGCTGAACCACCTGCTCGACGGTGATCGGGAAGTCGCGCGGAAAGCTCGGGTGCTGAGGGACGTAGCCCAGCATTCGGGTTGCCAAACGGGTCGGCTGATCGAGTACGCGTATCTGCCCAGCCTGTGGCTGGAGCAGCGCCAGTATCAACTTCAGCAATGTGCTCTTGCCACCGGCGTTGGGCCCGACAATACCAAGAAACTCGCCCTCGGCCACTTGCAGATTGATGCCAGACAGGATTGCCACATCACCGTAGGCAAAGTCGACGTTCCGGATATCAATCACGGTGTTCATGGCTGCAGTACCTCGGCGAATTGCTGCGCAACCTGTCTCAGGTTGTTGCAATAGTCCTGGGCCAGCGGATCGATAGCGATGACGCCACCACCGATGGCGCGAGCTACTTGTCTGGCCTGGCGCTCGTCGAACTGCGGCTGCACAAAGATCACCCTGATCTTTTCTGCTTTTGCCTGATCGATCAGTCTTGCCAGCGCACGGCCACCCGGTTCCTTGCCCTCATGTTCGATGGGCACCTGCACCAGTCCGTAGGTGTCGGCAAAATAGCCCCAGGCTGGATGAAATACCATGAACTGACGCTGACCAAGTGGTTCGAGCAGAGCACGAATATCGCGATCAAGCTGGTCCAGTTCGAGCATGAAAGCATCATGGTTGCTCGAATAATCCGCGCTGTGGGACGGATCAAGTTCCGAAAATGTGTCGCGGATCATGCCGATCATCTGCTTGACCAGCAGCGGACTGGTCCATACGTGTGGATCGTGTTCATGCCAGTGGTCGTGATGCGTCTGCACCGGGCCGTGTCGGTGCTTATCCATCTCGCGCAGCGCGATGCCGGCGCGGGCGTCGAGAATCGGCATATCGGGATTGGCCGAACGTATTCGATCCATCCAGGCATGCTCGAAGGGGACGCCGGCGCGGATGTAGAGATCAGCCTTGGCCAGTGCGCTGATCTGCTGTGGCGTGGGATCATAGGTTTGTGGGTTGTAGCCGGGTCGCACCAGAGCCTGCACTACGACATGCGGGCCGCCGACTTTTTCGACGAAGGTCTGGAGCGGTAGCACGCTGACGAAAACGTGCATTGGCTCCGCCATCACTGCCACGGGTATCCACAACAAAAAGATCAACGCACGGCGCATCATGTTTCTCCCGAGCTGTTGGGCGGGTAGAGCAGCGACCCGCGCTTCATCGCAGGTGAATCAGAAAGGTGTAATAGTATAACATTTCAAGAATGCGGGTTAAGGTGAATGGTACTTACTTTAGCCGATACGGGTTGCTTCTGGAGGAAATGTCGGCGGCAAGGAAGCCGCCGTCGAGCCTACACGGACGTATTCACGGCGTTTTCCGGACGAAGTAACCGGTGTCGGCGGGTCGATTGCCCGACGATAGCTGTTGAGTAAGTGCCATTCGGGTTAAGGTTGCGATTTCCATGAGCGCAGCACGCGTAATGAAGCAACAGGGACGGATCGAATGGATAGCTGTTGCTGCGGTCTCGATAATGCCGTCCGATTGCAAGTGTGAATGTCTGCAAGCGGTCGGTAGCGTAAACGCGCTACCGGGTTCCAGTGCCTTCATGGACTGACATGATATTGATGCAAAATATCCAGGTAGGTACCATCGTCCTTCATAGTCTGGATTTCAGCATCGAATCGGGCCACGATCTGCTCAGCGTCTGAACGCCCACGCGACACCGCGATTCGGAGTCCCCGGCTTGCAATCTCCTGTTCGACAAAGCGGATTTCTTTGATACCGCCAGGAATCTGGTTGTTTAATACATAAAGCGCGACGCGCTCGTCGGCGACCGCCACATCGATGTCTCCCGCCAGCAAACGCTGCAGATTTTCCTCCACCGAGTTGGCCTTGATGAAGTCGATCGCCAGCCCCTCGTAGGCGCCTTGCGTGTAGGCATAATCCTCGACCACGCCGACCTTGTATTTCGAGATCGCTGAAAGCTCGGGAATGCGTATGTCGCTGTCTGCGCGCACCATGAGTTTGACTTGGTTATCGACAATCGGCTGGCTGAAGATCAGATCACGGTTACGTTCCTCGGTATACCAGAGGCTTCCGATCACGTCGTAGCGGCCCTGCTGCGTGCCCTCGAGGTCCTCGGGCCAGGCCAGCAGTGAGAACGTTGGCTCGTAACCAGCGCGCTGCAATGCTGTCATAACAATGCTGATAGCCAGCCCGTTACCCGGCAGATCACGGCTGACGTAGGGGGACCAGGGGCTCGAGACAACGCTGAGCTTGATGTTTGTCTCTGCGTGAGCGTGTGGCGATGCCAGCAACAACAGCGCAACAACAGTGGATCTGAAAATAACCGTAAGCATCGCAGGTTTCCTAATGGATCTGTTGATTGGCATAATGTCCGCTCGATTATACACCGACGCAACGGCAAATCATCGCATAGGCAGTGGCGCATTGTTCAGGCCGCGGCAATACGTGTCGACAAATCGTGTAACATGAGCATCAACACAGGACAGAAATTCTCATTTCCCCGGATTATGACTGAGGAGTCATTCGTATGAAAGAAAGCGCGATATTGCAGATTGGCGATCAACGCATCGAATTGCCTGTGATCCATGGGAGTGAAGGCGGCAAGTCGATCGATATTTCAGGGCTGCTGGCGAAAACCGGTCTTACCAGTTACGATCCGGCGCTCGCCAATACGGCTATTTGCAAGAGCGCCATCACTTATATCGATGGTGACAAAGGCATTTTGCGTTATCGTGGAATTGCGGTTGAAGAATTCACCGCCCAGCCCACACCGAACTTTGTTGAAGTGGCCTGGTTGCTGATATTTGGCCACTTGCCAACATTCAGTGAGCTGGACCATTTTCGCGATCAATTGACCACGCACGAGCTGCTGCACGAGGACGTTAGGGATGTTTACCAGCATATCCCTGCTGATGCACCGCCCATGGCGATATTGTCCGCAGCCTTGAATCACCTTGCCTGTGTGCACAAAAATTACCTCAATGTTGATGATCCCGAGAGCTTTCTTGAGGTGACCGCCAGTATCATCAGCCAGGTCAGAACCATAGCGGCATTCTCTTTCCGACGATCCAAGGGTTTGCCGCACATGTATCCTGACCCGCGATTGCGTTACTGTGCGAATTTTCTACACATGATGTTTTCGTCGCCGTATCAGCAGTACGAAATCAGACCGGAGGTCGAAGATGCGTTGAATCTTTTGTTCATATTGCATGCCGATCACGAGCAGAACTGCAGCACATCAACCGTGCGCACCGTCGGGTCGGCAAAGGCGAATCTGTTTTCATCCTGCGCTGCCGGTGTTTCTGCGTTATGGGGGCCCTTGCACGGCGGCGCCAATGTGAAGGTTGTTGAGATGCTGGAGCGCATCTACGAAGGCGGCATGACACCGCAACAGTGTATCAACAACGCAAAGGATAAAGACAACCCGTTTCGCCTGTTTGGCTTCGGTCATCGCGTCTACCGAAATTTCGACCCGCGGGCTAAAGTGCTCCGGGAGGCTTGCGACAGGGTGTTGCCGAATATCGACCGGCAGGACCCATTGCTCGACATTGCGCGTGAGCTCGAGAGCCTGGCCTTGAATGATGACTATTTTGTCGAACGCAACCTCTATCCGAACGTGGATTTCTACAGCGGTATTTTGCTCAGAGCGATCGGCATACCGACCAACATGTTTACGGTCTGTTTTGCTATCGGCCGTCTACCGGGTTGGATCGCGCAATGGAAAGAACAGAACGAAGACCCGGGCAGCCGCATCATCAGACCGAGGCAGGTCTACGTGGGCAACACGCAGACTGGCTATGTGCCGATTACAAACCGAGAAGTGTAGATAAACTTCGGGCCGAAGTGTTTCCGCTTTGCTGGATTGGCTGCACCGCTACCGGCTTTGCTCCGGTAGCGGTGCGCCAGGCGCGCCAATGTCGGCGCTCTGCTCATCGGTGACATCCTGACTGGTATAACGACCCCGTGCATTCGCGACCTGCTGCAAACTGGCGCCGGCGCTGACACAGCCGAGCGGAATCACGACCAGCGTCAGCACCGTCGACACAAAGACCCCGAACAGCAGCGAGACCGCCATACCCTGGAAGATCGGATCGGTCAGTATGACCGAAGCGCCGCCCATCAGTGCGAATGCAGTGATCATGATCGGTCGAGTACGTGCCTTGCAGGAACGCAGCACCGCTTCACGGACCTCAACGCCGGTGCGCAACTCCTCGACCGCGAAGTCCACGAGCAGGATCGAGTTACGCACGATGATTCCGGCCAGAGCAATAAATCCAATCATCGATGTTGCTGTAAACTGCGCATCCAGTAGGTAATGACCCGGCACGATGCCGAGCAAAGTCAGTGGAATCGGTGCCATGATGATTGCGGGTACCAGGAAATTGCCGAACATACCGACCACCAGCATGTAGATCAATACCAGCGCGACTCCAAAAGCAACGCCCATGTCACGGAAAGTCTCGTAGGTGACCGTCCATTCACCGGCCCATTCAAACGCAGATTGACCATCGTCGGGCGGCGGCCCGGTCAGCGTGCCAGACATGATCACACCGTCGGGTGTCGTATAGTCCTGCAAAATCTGATCGACCTTGAGCATCGGATAGATCGGTGCACCAAGGCGCCCGACCGCATCACCGACCACGTACTCGAGCGGACGCAAATCTTTATGGTAGATCATATATTCTTCCGGCATACGGGTGAATTGGCCGAGTTCGGCCAGCGGTACGCTGTTGCCCTGTGCGTCGGGAACCGGTAAGTCGGAAAGGGCCTGGGGGTTTGCGCGTAACGACAACGGCGCCTGCATGACTATCCAGGTCGGCTCCAGCGCCGAGCCTTCGCGCACATCGGTGACCTGGTAGCCCCCCATCGCGGCCGACAAAATATCGATGATTGTACTGGTCGAAATGCCAGCCATCGAGGCCTTTTGCGTATTGATGATGAAACGCCAGGCATCGTAGGGTTGGGTCATATAATTGTCGACGTCGGCCATGCCCTCGACCGATTCGAAGATCTCAGTCATCCTGGTGGCCACTTCGCGTCGTGTTTCGGCGTCGGGACCGTAGATCTCGGCGACAACGGCCTGCATCACCGGTGGTCCAGGGGGCATCTCCGCGACGGTTATCCTGGCGCCTGCCGAGCGTGCGATCGGTGTCAGTCGAGCCCGTGCGTCCTCGGCGATTTCATGACTGCTCCGCTCGCGATCCTTTTTGTGCGTCAGCTGCACTTGAATTTCGCCTTGCCAGGGTTCCTGACGCAGATAGTAGTGACGCACCATACCGTTGAAGTCAAACGGCCGGGCCGTGCCGGCATAGGTTTGCAGCGCGACCACCTCGGGAATGTCACGAAGGGCCTCGGCCAGTTCGCGTGCGATGTTGGACGTCAGCGGTAATGCGGTGCCCTCGGGCATATCGACCACAACGGCAAATTCGGCCTTGTTGTCATAGGGCAGCATTTTCACGGTTACCGCCGTGGTGTAGAACAACGCGATCACTGCAAAGAAAGCCACAACGAGTGCGAGTAGGAAGCCGTAACCGGCCAGGCGACTATCCAGCAACACCGGCAAAAGTTTGCGGAACAGCCGGTCCAGCCGCTCATTCGCTGCGTGCTCTTTCTCCTCGGCTTTTTCCAGGGCTTTCATCGACGGTTTGATCCGCATCGCCAGGTAGGTGGTAAAGGCAAACGCAGCAAACAGCGATATGATCATCGCGACCGAGCCTAGGACCGGGATCGGCGCCATGTACGGCCCCATCATCCCACTGACGAAGGCCATCGGCAGCAGCGCGGCGACCACGGTGAAGGTTGCGATGATGGTTGGGTTGCCGACTTCCCTGACCGCATCGACCGCAATGTCCGTGCTGCTGCTTCCAGCCATCAGCCAGCGCCGATAGATGTTTTCGACGACGACGATCGCGTCGTCGACCAGTATGCCGATCGAGAAGATCAGCGCGAACAGGGAAACGCGGTCGATCGTAAAACCCATCACGAAGGCTGCGAAAACGGTCATCAGTATCACGACGGGTATGACCAGGGTGACGACGATCGCCGGTTTCAGGCCGAGTGCCCACCACACCAGGATCGTAACGATACCGGTCGCGACCACCAGTTTGAACAGCAGCTCATTGACCTTGTCCTGGGCGGTATCGCCATAATTGCGCGTAACTTCAACCTGTACCTGCTCGGGTATCAAGCGTCCTTTCAGTGACTCGACCATCTCGAGAATGTCGTTGGCGACAGTGACGCCGTTACTGCCCTTCTTCTTCGCGATCGCAATCGTCACGGCCTGGGTGCCGTCCGCGACCTCGGTTTTGCCTTCCTGTTGCGGGTAGGCCGCGCCAGTGTAATAGTTGACGTAGTTATCGGCGTCCTCGACCGCTCGGTAAACCCTGGCGACATCGCGAACGTATACGGGGCGGCCGTCGTTCACGCCGACGACCAGTTCGCCGACATCGCGGGCGCTGCGTAGATAGCCGCCGGCGTAAACACGTAACGCCAGATTGTCGGCTTCGGCGCGCCCGGCGATATTCTCTGCATTCGCGCCTCGAATCACATCCACGACCTGGCGTGTGGTCACGCCGGAACCACGCAGTTTGTTCGGCAGAATCTCAACCCTGATTTCTTCACTCTGGCCACCGACAACGAAGCTCTGCCCGGTGTTCGGCAGCTGGTTCAATTGCTGCTGCAGATTCAAACCCAGTCGGCGCAGACTGGCGCCATCGAGTTCCTCGGACCACAGTGTCAGCGTGACCACCGGGACGTCGTCGATACCCTTGGCCTTGACCAACGGCGGCATCGTGACGCCGGGCGGAACCTTGTCCAGATTGGAGGACAGTTTGTCGTGCACCTTAACCAGTGATGGCCCGGTCTGTTCACCGACTTTGAAGCGAACCGTCACGATGCCCATACCGCGTGTGCTGGCCGAGTAGATATGCTTGACGCCCGGAATCTCGTTCATCAAACGCTCCAACGGCTCGACGGCCATCGCAGCGACCTGTTCGGCCGAGGCGCCAGGGTAGGGTAGGAAAATGTCGATCATCGGCACCGATATCTGCGGGTCCTCCTGACGGGGTGTCGCCATCAGACCCAGCAGACCCATTGCCAGCATCGCAACGAACAGCAGCGGGGACAGTGGTGAATGGACAAAAGTGCGGGCAATACTGCCTGCGAGGCCGAGATTGACTTCCTGCGCCGGTTTTTCGTTTTCGGTCATCGCATTGGTTCCTATGGCTGAGCACCGGGTGCTGTCTCTGCAGATGGGGTCGCGACTTGCGTGCCGGCTCTGAGTCCGGGTGGCGGATTATTCACGATCAGATCACCTTCTCGGAGGCCGGAAAGCAAAACGAATTGACTGCCGCCCAGATCTTCACCCAGTCTGACCACGCGCAATCGGGTACGGCCATCGGGTCCGACCATATAGACCAGCGGTAGCCCGCCTTTGTAGAGTACCGCGGTTCGTGGGAGCAGCAGCTTTGGAGCCTGCTGGTTGGTCATGTCTGGAACACTGACTTCCGCATATTGTCCGACCGTGGCCAGCGTCCCCGCCGGCAGGTCCATCTCCACCCTGACGGTGTGCTGTCGGGGATCGGCGACTGGCCAGATACGGCTGATCGTTGCCATAATCGCAGGCCCCATACCGTCAAGGTTGACTGCCAATACATCCCCAAGCCTGAGGCTGTGGCGCAGCCGCGCGGGTATGTCTGCCTCGACGCGGTAGCCGCTGGTCTCGCTGTAGTTCAGTAGCGCCTGACCAGGCTGCACTGTGTCACCGACCTCGACATGCACCCTTTCAACCACTCCGCTGAATGGTGCGATGCTACGGGCATCCCGCAGCGAGGCCTGGATTTCCTTGATTTGGGCCTCGGCCTGGCGCTGCTGGGCGGTCGCCTGACTGACCTGGGTCTCGCGCTGAACCAGGTCGGATCCCCGTTCCGCGCCTCTGTCGCGAAAACCCATAGAATCCTGCATCGGCCCGGTGAACATCTGGTCCATCATCGCCGGCATGCCCATGCCGCCTGGGGCAGCACCACTGGCGCGGGATTGCGGTGACTGCAGTTCGCGTGTCAGCTGCATGTTGGCGTTACGGATCGCAGCCAGCGCGGCATCGCGACTGGCTACCGCGGCATCCAGTTTCGCCCGGAGCGCACTGTCATCGATCTGGACCAGAACCGCGCCTTGTTGAAAGCGGTCACCTTCATTACCGGCGATGTAGGCGATACGCCCGGGGATCTGGGCTGCGTGCTGCACGGCCTTTCGCGCCGACACGGTACCCGCGATTGCAATATGAATAGAAACCTGTTCCGGTCTGACCGTGTACAGATCATAGCCGGGGGAAGATGAAGCGATTAGCGGAAACTGGTAAAAGCAAAAGGAGATAATCGTGAGTCGCAACAGGTTTTTCATCATGGATAAAGCCTCAAATTCAGTGTCGAGCCCAGGTCTGACAGCGCGGTGATCGAACGCCTTTGGCATCGAGCCGCTTGCGTTGATCTGCGAAGAGGCTCTAGGTACGCGTTGCGGCACAGCGAAAAAAGGCAATCACCGTGGCTGTCGCGGGAGGAGCGGGAGCCTACCTGGCATCCTTGCTATGCCGCTGCGAGCTCGTGGCGCGTTCAGGATTCGCCGCCATCTCGCTGGGTCGCGCGCGACGAAAGCTCCACCGTAGGCTGTCAGGACAAGCCCTAAATATGCTGTGCTAATAAATTATGTCAATTGCGCCTGAATTACTACACCTGAAGCGAGATTTTTTTACATGTGTTTTTCTTCGGTTGGGTTGCAGCGCAGTGATCACGCGACGGCTAGCCCGCATTTCTCACCAGGATCACGGGAGCAGGCGCAGGAGTTAGCCCGCCTGTCTCACCAGATGGACGATCCCTCAATTTATCTTTGAAAGAACAAATAATTTTGAACAGTCGGCAAGACACAAGGTAATTCCAATCCATCGAAAAATCCATAGTGCATCAAAAGATAGGCGTGAACAACAAGACCCCTGGTGAGACAGGCGGGCTGGTGTTGGTACTCGCCGCGCG
>JARFQK010000356.1 GCA_029287815.1 Gammaproteobacteria bacterium | reverse complement strand
TAGTGCGTCGTGATGCGATCGGACTTGTGACCGAGCAGGTCCTGGCGATCTTCGTAGCTCACCCCGGCCGCCAAGTTGAGCACCCGGCGCACACAGCTCAGTTCCTTGTTTCTCGTGCTCAGGAAAACCCGTACCAGGTACCCCGGCCCGCTCCGTGACGCTTCAAATGCCCGGCACGGGTGAGCGCTTTGAGATGATCCTTGATCGTGTTCCGGTTTGCACCGATCGCTTTCGCTGCTTCGGAGACGGTGACACGCCCGCGCTCGCGGCACAGTTCGAGAATCTGCACCGATAGCTCGGGCAGGTCGCCAAGAACCAGACGTTCCCGCTCAATTTTCTTTTCAAGCCGTGCCTTTTGCCGTTGCAGCGATTTGAGGAAGAAGATGAGCCAGGGCTGCCAGTTCGGTTCGGCGGAACGGATCGTACCCTGCGTCTGCCGCAGCGCGAGATAGTACGCATCCTTGCTCTGTTCAATGATGCTTTCAAGCGAACTATACGGCACATAGGTATAGCCCGCGCGCAGCAGCAGGAGTGTCGTAAGGATACGGGACAAGCGCCCGTTGCCGTCCTGAAACGGATGAATCTCCAGGAACACCACAATGAACACACTGATCAGGATCAGTGGGTGCAATTCCTGTGTTGCCAGTTGGTCCCGAGCCCACTCGGTCAGTTCGGTCATCAGGCGCGGCGTATCGAACGGGCTCGCGGTCTGAAAGACCACGCCGAGACTTTTGCCATCCGGCCCGATCGCTTCAACGTGGTTATCGAGTGTCTTGTACTCACCGCGATGCCGCTCGTCTTTTGACGAGTACTGCAGCAGGTCACGATGCAGCTGCTTGATGTGGTTTTCGCTGAGTGGGATGGTCTGCCAGTGGGCGAAGACCTTTTCCATGACGTCCGCGTAACCCGCAACTTCCTCTTCGTCCCGCGAAGCGAATGCTTTCACGTCCAGTTTGGTGAGCAGGCGTTCGACCTCCCGGTCGCTCAACTTCGCTCCTTCTATACGGGTCGATGAACCGATGCTCTCGATCGTGGCAACGTGTTGCAGTGCGGTGAGTCGGTCCGGTGATATTCGACCGATCGCAGCCCACGCACCCTTGAATTCATCGATCTCAGCAACCAGGCCGAGTATCTCCTGTGTGATTGCCAGCGTATCCGTTTGAATCTGGCCACCCATTTTGGCCTCCAATTCCATCCATTTAGCAGCATGTCACAGGCGCCTCCAATAGTCCATCCAATTCCCTCCATTACTGGAAAATGGACGTGTTCTTTGCTACGAGAGCAGGTTTGATTTGCCATTAAAATGACCTACCTGATCACGGTTTTCGTTTGGTAATGAGCACGCTAATGAGACCGCCAACGTGTATCGCGACTTAGAATCGGCCGGACACCGCCTGCAAGCCACGTTCCACTCTAGTTGTGCTTTTCTGATCGCCTTTTTCCGATGACACATTCGGGGATCAGTGACACGATTCCCTTTGCACGGAAGGTGTAGATATACCTGTTACGCGACGCTCCCTGCGGCCGACTTCGCTTGCACTCGTGACTGTCGATAGCGAAGGCGTTGCCGACAAGGACACTTCGTTAGCGTACCTCGAGGGCGTGCGCTCGTTGTTACCGCTCGCAGATATTGTCAAGGCGAGCGACGAGGATCTCGAGCCATTCCAGTTTGCGACAGACACGCGAAAGGCGGCCGTGCACGCTAATGCAGAGACGGGTGCCGGCATGCTGGTGCTCACAGAAGGGAGGGGCGGCGCATTACTGCACACGGCAAACGGCGTAGTTGAAGCCAAGGCCTATCCGACAACGCATGTCGCGGACACTGTTGGCGCCGGCGATACGTTTCACGCAGCGTTTCTTGCAGCACTTCTCCGCGGCAGCGCTATCGGTGGCCGTTTCCGGGATGTCGACCCGAAAGCTATGAAGAGCGCGGTGGACTTCGCCTGCGCGGCGGCCGCGATCAACGTGTCCCGAAAGGGCTGTTCTCCGCCGACCCAGAAAGAAGTGGAGGACTTCATCGAATCAACACATCGACAAAGGTGATCTAATCTTGCGTCGAATGATGCTCGTCTCAATCCAATACAGGAAAAGAAGCGGCTCGAATTCGCGCCACGTTTTGTGACCAGTTTGGACGGCGACTGACAGAATCTGTATGGCCAGGGGTTAATCGGCGTCAAGGTAGAGGCGCTGTTTCCTACGATAATTCAGTAAGATACCGTTCCGGCCCGATCGAAACCGATTAACGCATTAGACAGGTTTAGTACTCCGAAGGCAGGGGTCACAGGTTCGAACCGAGCCGGCGCAGCCGGCGACGCGCCGACCGAAGGGAGGCCATCCTGTCGGGCGCGTGTTCTACGCCACGTATCACTTAGTCTGCGACCAATGAATAGCTCGTGCTTCTTCCGCCGCCTTCATCCTGCTTCAGTGCACCGCGCTCGATCAGGTCTTTAATATCGCGAATGGCAGTATCCTGGGAGCATTTTGCGATCTTTGCCCATTTAGAACTCGTCAGCTTTCCTTCGAATCCATCGAGCAGTTTATTCATCATCTTTATCTGGCGCTGATTGAGTGGTTCTTTGGCGAAGCGATCCCAGAAGCGCGCCTTGACCATGACGGCATCCAAGGTTTCGCTGCTGTTCTCTATAGCCCGGAGCAGGCAGCCCAGGAACCATTCCTGCCAGCGCGATATGTCCATATCACCCTTCTGCGTCCATTCCAGCGTGTAGTAGTAGTCCTTGCGGTCCAGCCTGATCTGTGAAGACATGCTGTAAAAGCGCTGGCGTGTTCTCTCTGAACGAGCCAGCGCCATATCGGCAATGGCTCGAGCGATGCGGCCGTTACCATCATCGAATGGATGAATGGTCACAAACCAAAGGTGGGCAAGTCCGGCGATGAGAAGTGGATGCGAATCGCCAGGCTGTTTGAACCATGCCAGGAATCGCCGCATCTCCTTATCGATGCGGTCTGCCGGCGGTGCCTCATAGTGGACTTTCTCTCGTCCTACAGGGCCCGAGACCACCTGCATCGGCCCGTTACGATCATCGCGCCACGCGCCAACGTTGATCCTGGTCATGCCGCTGCGTCCGGTTGGGAAGAGAGCGGCATGCCAGTTGAAGAGGCGATCGTCAGTCAATTCCTGATCGTAGCTCTCTGTGGCGTCGAGCATCATCTCGACGACGCCTTCCACGTTTCGGTCGGCGTGCACGAGTCCGGCGATATCCATTCCAAGCCGCCTCGCAATGGACGATCGAACCTGGTCCCGGTCGAGTTCTTCACCCTCGATTTCACTCGACTTGATGACGTCCTCGGTCAACGTGCGCAGATGCGCTTCGTTCCGCAGGTCGAAACCGAGCGATTCCATTCTGCCCCGCAGACGGCCTTGTTCGTGGGAGACCGTCGCGAGCAGCCTGGATAGCCTTGCTTCATCCCAAGTCAGCTCCGGCCAGCCAGCCTGTT
>JARFQK010000349.1 GCA_029287815.1 Gammaproteobacteria bacterium | reverse complement strand
GGCCTGGCAGGCCGAGATCCGCACATTTCGGGAACTGATGATCGAACTGGGCAGCCATTTGCAGGCACGGGGAAATGCGTATCCTGATATATCGAGCTGGCTGCTGGCATTCAGCAACTGGAACCAGTCAGAGGTGTAAATTAGGCAGGTGACAATGAGCCACTTATCACGCAACCACATAAATATAATAACGGAGTCACAGTGAATGGGTTTTCCGCCGCCGCCTAACACGCATGCGCTCGCCGTATTGTTGCTCACGGTGGTTGCACTGGTTTTGTTTACCCGCGAAAAGATACCGTTGGAGTCTTCCAGTTTGCTGATCTTGATGACACTGGCAGAAGCGCTGCAGAAAGTTGACGGTGCGATGAAAGTAAAGACAATAGAGCGCGGGCCTGATAACTTTCTGGTTCCGCTACCCGATGTAGTGTTGAAGGCCGGTGATCACCTGATCATACGCGATACGCCGGATCGTCTGAAGGAATTCGAGAAGGTGCTCGGCGGTACGTTGTATTCGAGTGATGCCATGGATGCACCGGTTGACGACGAACACCCGTAAAAAGCGGAAGATCAGCAGATCGCGGAAATCGTGATTATTGAAGGGCCACACCTGCAGGGCAGAACACTCAATAGCATGCGATTTGCTGATCGCTACGGCCTGATTACCCTGGCGATACACCGGGCAGGCAAACTCGTCGAAAAGTTCTACGATGAAATCGGGGGAATCAGTCTTAGGGCTAGCATGAGTTATGCCACACCCATGGCCTACAAGACCAATCTGCTGATTATGAACGCAGGCAAATACACTTTTAATGATTTTGTTCGAATTGGTGTGCCGCTGATTGTTCTGATGTGGGCTACGTTGTCATGGTTGCTTCCGACCCTGTACGGTATCGAGTAAACCTATGCGTCTGCGTCGCTCAGGCGGCAGGCAGTATCTAACGTTATCATCGCCAGGTCGACAGTGTTCAATAAGGCACTGTCAAGTTATCGATTTGAAGCCCATCAATTTTGCAGAGAGAAATCGCTGGGCATCACCCGGCGATTTGAATCGGCACATTTGCCGTTCTCGCTGCCGGCTTGGCTGATGAGAGTTTCCGCTCGATTATTCTCCCATTTGCACTGCCGCTGCACGACATCTGGCATGATCTCTTTCTTGTTGCGCGCACCGGCGCCCACCGGCCATTTTCTTGGGCCGGTCTGATGCTATTTTTTGCGCAACAAGTAGAAAGCTGAACCGACAACGCCAGCTGCCACCAGCGCGATGATGTGCTCGATATGCAGCAGGCTGTGGACAGATGAATCGATAAGGTGCCCCGGGTGTGCGAAAGCAATCGACGAATTCAGGCTGGTCAATAGTGCCAGTGCAATCGCTGGTTTGAATCGCTCAATAGTGCTCATGTTATTGCTCCCCTCTTCGTGATTAACGTACCTTGACCGTCGTGACTTCTTCCCCGTCCGGGTCGGTCAGGTGTACAGCGCAGGCGATACACGGATCAAAGCTGTGAATCGTGCGTAGTATTTCAACCGGTTGTTCGGGATCATGCAAGTTATGATTGTCCTCGAGCGCAGCTTCGTAGGCGCCGGGTTGGCCGCTTGGGTCTCTCGGTCCGGCGTTCCAGGTGCTCGGAACCACCGCCTGATAGTTCTTGATGGTTTCATCTTCGATCACGATCCAGTGCGCCAGAGCGCCGCGAGGTGCTTCCATGAAGCCGACGCCCTGGGCCGGGGTCGGCCAACTGGATGGCTCCCATAGCACCTCGTTGAAAGTGCGTGTCTCGCCGGCCTTGATGTTCGCGATCAGGTCATCGTACCAGCCCTGCATCATATCGACGATGATCTTGGTTTCGAGGCCGCGCGCTGCGGTACGACCCAAGGTCGAGAACAGCGCTTCGACTGGCACATCCAGCGTCTTCAGCGTCGAGTCGACCAGTGCTTTGGTTGGCTCGTGGCCTTTGGCGTAGAGCACCAGCACGCGTGCCAGCGGCCCGACCTCCATCGCATGGCCCTTCCAGCGCGGCGATTTCAGCCATGAGTAGGATTGCTCGACATCGAGATGCTGGTAGGGAGGCTTGGGTCCGGTGTAATTCAGCTGTGTCTCGCCGTCGTAAGGGTGCAGGCCCTGATCTTTGCCGCTGCTGTAATCGTACCAGGAGTGGGACACATATTCCTCAATCTGGCTCGGGTCGTTCATGTCGACTTCGTGCACGGTGCTCAGGTCGCGATTCAAGATCGCACCGCCCGGAATCAGGTAGGATGCGGGATCCCCCATACCCTTGCCGGCTTTCGGGAAGTCGCCGTAGGTCAGGAAATTGCCGAGTCCCTCACCGCGTGATCCCCAATCCTTGTAGAAACCCGCGATCGCGACGAGGTCCGGAATATACACCTGATCGACGAACAGTCTCATGCGGTTGATCACATCCTGCACCTGTGACAGCCGTTTGGAATTGATTGCCGAATCCGAGTTCAGGTCGATCGGCGAAGCCACACCGCCGACCAGAAAGTTGGGATGCGGGTTCTTGCCACCGAAAATCGCGTGCAACTTGACCACTTCGCGCTGCCAGCTCAGTGCTTCGAGGTAATGCGCGACCGCCATCAGATTCGCTTCCGGCGGCAGTTTGTAAGCCGGATGGCCCCAGTAGGCTTTCGCGAAAATGCCGAGCTGTCCGGCATCGACAAAGTCCTTCAACTTCTTCTTCATGTCGGCAAAATAGCCGGGCGAGGACTTGGGGTAGTTGCTCAGCGATTGTGCCAGTTCGGACGTAGCTTTCGGATCGGCGCTCAGCGCGGAGACCACATCCACCCAATCCAGCGCGTGCAGATGGTAAAAATGCATCACGTGGTCGTGCACGTACTGCGCTGCGTTCATCAGGTTGCGGATCAGCTCTGCGTTAGGCGGTATCGGGTAATCGAGTGCGTCCTCGACCGCGCGGATCGAGGCCAGGCCATGGACCAGAGTGCAGACGCCGCAGATACGCTGTGCGAATGCCCATGCATCCCGAGGATCTCTGCCTTGCAGGATGACCTCGATGCCGCGAACCATCGTGCCGGATGAATACGCATTAGCGATCTTGTCACCTTCCATCCGGGCCTCGATGCGTAAGTGGCCCTCGATTCTCGTGATCGGGTCAACAACAATTCTGTCACCGGTTGTACTCATGGTTTCGTTCTCTCTTCTCGGAATTCATTTATTCGGTCAATGCGTCGCGATTATGGTCTCCGCATACCGCGGCTATTTGTCCTCGGCGATGTGCTCGGCGATCGTTTCGGTCAGGCTGATGATCGGAATATCCATATGGTATTCCTCGAGGCTTTCCTCAAATTGCATTCGGCAGGTCGAACACGCGCTGACGATCGCTTCGACATGGATCGCATCCAATTGCGATTTTTTATGTTTGAACGCCAAGAGTTTGAGGTCCTCTGCGCGCTCGATCGAGGCGACACCGCCGCCGGCGCCGCAGCACCAGTTCATCTTCCCGTTTTCCGGCATCTCGACGAAATTCTCGGCAAACATATTGATCAGGTTGCGCGGTTCGTCGATCACGCCGCCACGGCGGGCGATCTGGCAGGGGTCATGGTAAGTCAGTTTTTGCGACTCCTTGCCGGTCAGCGTCAGGCGACCCTGCTCGCGGAAATCATCCAGGACCTCGAGGATATGGCGAACCTTGAAGTTATACGGTTTGCCGATCAGGTTCGGGCCTTCCCAGCGGATGGCCATGTAGGCGTGGCCACATTCCGGACTGATCACGGTCTTGACCTTGAGCTTCTCGGCCGCGTCGACAACGCGCTGCACCAGGGTTGCCGCAATATCCGATACGCCGATCTGGATGCCGGCATTGGTGGCTTCGAACGCCTCGCTCGAGATCGTCCAGGTCGCACCGGCCTTGTCGAAAATCTTGGCAATAGCCTCGATGAACTCCGGAAAGTTCATGATTTCCATCGACGACAGCAGCAGCATGTATTCGGCACCCTCGACGTCGAGAGGCACGCTCATGCCGGTGTCCTTTTCAATGTGCTTAATCTGCGCCTGCAGTGCCGGAAGTCTGACACCCATCGGGCTGCCGATCGTCACCGAGCGCTGGGTCGCGCCGATCAAGCCCTCGGGTGCATGCCCCGCAGCAGCGATACCCTCGCGTGTCCGGCGGATCATTTCAGTGATGTCATTGCCGACCGGGCAGACCATCGAGCAGCGTCCACACATCGAGCAGCTGTCGTAGACCAAGGTTTCCCAGTCGCTGAGCAACTGCTCGTCGACGCGCTTGGCCAGGCCCAACGTCTTCATCAAGCGCCCGATCAGTGTGTATTCGGAGAACCATATGCGGCGCAGCGGTTCGGTCTTGGTGATCGGCGTCAGCTCCGGTTCGCCGGTCTCGGTGTAGAAAACGCAGGCGTCTGCGCACATGCCGCAGTGCACGCAGCTGCTGAAGAATGAGGCGACTGAGGAATCGACCTGTTCCTTCAATGCCTGAATGCCTTTTTCCAGTGATGCGCTCATGATTCGACTCCTCGATAGCCAGAGATTGCGCCGTTGTACCAGCGCGCCAGAAACAGCGTAAAGGTATGCATCAGCTTCGTGAATGGGAACAGCACCATCAACAGTTCGACGCTGAGTATATGGATCGCGAGCATCATGACCGGAGAGCCGCCGAGGCGGTGAAAGGCCAGGTAGCCGGTCAGCAGCGGTGCGATGGTCACGAACCAGACGATGTAATCCTCGGGCCCGCTCAGGTGGCGCAATACCTTGTCGGTCAGGCGGTGCAGCAGAATCGCGAGCAGCGCGATGAGGCTGACGACCGTGAACGCATCGACTATCTGAGAGGGCAAGGCCGGCCAGCCGAAGCCGATCACATCCTTGATCAACAGAATGTGCGGGGCGTAAAGAAAGATGGTCACGAACAGGCCGATGTGGAAGATGTAACCGGCAACGATCGTGAAGGTCGAGCGCTTGAACGTCTCCCTGTCCGGCGGCAACATGCGGGCTGCGACGGTGCGCAGACCGCTGCTCATTTCGGAGCCCTTGGCCTCAGCGAGATTGGCTTTGCGTCCCAGCAGCAGGGTTTCACCCAGGCGAATAATAATGCCTGCAACGAAGATGACGGTGGCGATCTGAAAACCGGGTCCGCGTACCCAGCTCAGAAATTCGATTTCATTCATGGCATTTACCTCGTGTCTGTTTCCATAGCATTTTTTTGTGCGCTCACTTGGTCAGATCGTCGACAGTCACTTCTTCGTGAGCCTCCGTCGCCTTTTTCTTCTTGGCCCGGTTCAGCGCACTGACCGCGACAGCGCCGACTGCTGCACCGGCTGCTGCGTACACGGCGTTCTCGGAGACGTTACCAGTTGGCATCGACAGTGCCTTGTAGAAGCCACCACCGTCCCAGAAGTGCGGTTCTGAACAGCCGATGCAGGGGTGGCCGGCCTCGATCGGAAAACTGACTCCGCCGTTCCACTTCATGGTCGCGCAGGCATTGTAGGTCGAGGGTCCCTTGCAGCCGAGTTTGAACAAACACCAGCCCTGGCGTGCGCCTTCATCGTCAAAGGTCTCGGCAAACAAGCCCCTGTCGTAGAACGGCCGACGGTAGCAGCGGTCGTGGATGCTCTGGCCAAAGAATGCCTTCGGACGACCGAGATGGTCCAGTTCCGGAATCGTGCCGAAGGTCAGGAAATGCGTCAGCACGCCGGTGATCACGCCCGGAATTGGCGGACAGCCGGGTACGTTGATGATCGGTTTGTCTTTGATAATTGCGCTGACAGCAACTGCCCCGGTTGGATCCGGTTTTGCGTTCGCGATGCCGCCGAAGGCGGCGCAGCTGCCGACCGAGATGATCGCTGCGGCGCCTTTGGCCGTGTCGGTCAGCATGTCCACGTTGCTGATGCCAGCGATCGTCGAATAGCCGGGATTGCCAATCGGTATCGAGCCATCGACGACCAGCAGGTACTGGCCGTCGTGTTCTTTCATCGCAGCTTCACGCGCAGCTTCGGCGGCGTGTCCGGATGCGGCCTGCAGCGTGTGATGATAATCCAGCGAGATCGCGTCGAAAATCAGGTTCTCGATCGTGGCGGCCTGAGCGCGGGTCAACGATTCGGTACAACCAGTGCATTCCTGAAATGACAACCAGATCACCGAAGGCTTTTTGGCCTTTTCCAAAGCCTGGGCGATCGTTGGAATCATCGCTGGCGGCAAGGC
>JARFQK010000331.1 GCA_029287815.1 Gammaproteobacteria bacterium | reverse complement strand
ATTTGTGGTGAGTCGGTGGCTTCGTCATACCGCTCCGCTATCGACGGACGCTCGGCCAGAGCGAGGACCGGCGCCATGAGCCCGATTAAAATTGTGATTGTTCTTAGCATAACTCCCTCGTCGCAAATCTGCGTACAGCTATGTAGATTGTAGCAGCTGTGCAGGGAAAATGCGGTGAGCTCGGATATTGCGAAGGCCGACACAGGCCACTTTCAAGCCCGTGGCGGGCTTTACGGCTGGAGTTTCACAGGCTGATCTGCATCAGCCTTTATACCTCTGTAGCACCAGACAGGCATTGGTACCGCCAAAGCCGAAATTGTTGGACATTACCGTATCCAACTCGACGTTGTGCTGTGTCTCGGTCACGACCGGCATGTCTTTGGCGGCTTCGTCCAAATTTTCTATGTTTGCCGACGCCTGTATGAAGTGGTTTTCCATCATCAACAAGCTGTAAATAGCCTCGTGCACACCGGAGGCGCCGAGTGAATGTCCGGCCAGAGATTTGCTGGAGCTGATCGGGGGAATCTCGCTACCGAGGGTTTCGCGAATGGCTTCGAGTTCCTTGATGTCGCCGACAGGTGTGCTGGTACCATGGGTATTGATATAGTCGAGCGGGCGGTCTAGATCTGCGGTCGCCATTTTCATGCAGCGCACAGCGCCTTCGCCTGACGGGGCAACCATGTCTGCCCCATCGGAGGTAGCACCGTAGCCTACGATCTCCGCGATGATATTGGCGTCACGCCTCAATGCGTGTTCCAGTTCTTCAACGACCAGCGTGCCGCCGCCGCCTGCGATGACGAAGCCATCACGATCGGCATCATAGGTACGCGATGCCTTCTCAGGCGTGTCGTTGTAGCCGGTCGACAATGCGCCCATCGCATCGAACATCATGCTCAGTGACCAGTGTTCCTCCTCGCCGCCGCCGGCGAATACGATGTCCTGTTTACCCATTTGAACCAATTCGTAGGCATTGCCGATACAATGCGTGCTGGTCGCGCAGGCTGAGCTGATCGAGTAATTCACGCCCTTTATTCGAAACGGAGTGGCCAGGCAGGCTGACACCGTACTGCTCATGGTTCGTGGAACCATGTACGGACCAACACGGCGCAGGCCCTTGCTCCGCAAAATATCAGCGGCTGCCACCTGATTCGCCGATGAGCCACCACCCGATCCCATGATGATGCCCGTGCGCGGGTTAGAGACCTGCTGGGCATCGAGGCCCGCGTGCTCTATCGCCTGCTGCATCGAAATATAAGCAAAGGCGGCGGAATCGCCCATGAAGCGTTTTACCTTTCGGTCGATGAAATCGCCCAGCTCGATGTCGACGCTGCCGGCCACATGGCTGCGCATGCCCATGTCGACGTAGGTCTGTTGGAATGTAATGCCTGAACGTCCTTGCTTCAGTGAATCGAGAACAGTTGACCTGTCGTTCCCAAGGCAGGAAACAATGCCAAAACCAGTAACAACAACACGTTTCATAAATTTCTCTAGAAATTGTCTGTCGAGGTAAATAATCCTACACGTAGATTTTTCGCGGTGTAAATCACGCGGTCGTCAACGAAGACTTCGCCGTCTGCGATGCCCAGGACGAGGTCCCGCGCGATCACCCGTCTGATGTGAATCTGGTAGCGTACCGTTCCGGCGGAAGGCAATATCTGGCCGGTGAATTTCACTTCACCGACACCCAGCGCTCGCCCCCGTCCGGGATAGCCAAGCCAGCCGAGATAGAAGCCAACCAGCTGCCACATCGCATCGAGGCCAAGACAACCCGGCATAACTGGATCACCGTCAAAATGACAGGCAAAGAACCAGAGGTCCGGATTGATGTCAAGTTCGGCTTTGATCTCGCCCTTGCTGTAATCGCCGGAATTGTCCGTGATGCTTGTGATACGATCAAGCATGAGCATATTTGGCAGCGGAAGTTGCGCGTTACCTGCCCCGAAAAGCTCGCCATAGCCGCATTTAATCAAATCATCATAGGTGTATGAGCTTTGGCGGGTCATCGAAACGGGTTCTTTTTTGTTTGCGGAATCGTTGTCTGCAAGCATTGGAGTCTGGCTAAAAAGCGCTAATCTTATCGGAAATTGGCTGATGATGGTATCTGACTCACAAGCACTCCCCTTGCTTTCATTCTGGCTTTGCGCGAGCTCGTGAGCATGCAAGAAATTTTGCTGATCACCATTCTGCTCGCGATTATTGCTTACTGGTGGGATACAACCCGCACCAATGAGATTGCTATTCAAAGCTGCCGCCGTTCCTGTGAATCTGCGGGCGTACAGCTACTGGATGCCACCGTATCCCGACAGCGCGTCTGGTTACGCCGCCATCCGCACAGCGGTATACAGATATGTCGTTTGTACACGTTCGAATATAGCACGGACAATCAAAACCGCCAGTATGGCTACATTGTCTTGCTAGGGCGCCAGGTCGTCGAAAGCAAAATTGATTTCGCCAATGCAGCAACATCGGCCTCGAGATCTGACTGACGCGGCCTAGCCCGCTCAGCAATCAATAAGTGAAGAAGCGTTTGCTGAATTGCAGCCGCGCAGGCCCTTCTTCACCGTCAGGCGTAATATTGAGTCTGAATTTGAGGAACTCCCCGTCGCTGACTTTCAATTCAGCAATGTAATAGATCGCCGTATCCTCCTTGATCTCACGGAAATCAACGTTTTTCAATTGTCCGGTCAGGTTGCTGGCATTCCCTGAAATGGTGGCCGAAACCGGTTTACCTGTCGTGCCCATGACCTTCTTCAGTACGGTTATGTTGACGATAATTCGGTTGTTGCGTCGGGTTAGCTGGTAAGCCTTGGCAATCTCAGGAGAAAGCGTATCGCTTCTGAATGCATTGTAGTGGACAACATAATCGCCAAATACACGTGAGCTTTCGGCACTGGCGCCGCCGCCAAAGCCCAAAAGCCCCAGCGTGAGCAGGCTGGCTATCAGGAACTTCATTGTTTTGGGAAGAGTGGATTGTCCACGCATACTGATATCTCCAACTGATACGTCTCAGAAAATGGCTATAGGGTACCATTATTGTGCCAATATGGCACTTTCAACGCCAAAAAAACACTCTGGATTCTTGGCGATCCGAGCAAATCGCCTATGAGCCGATGCGGTGTGATATTTTGTTCGGCCTGGTGACAAATGAGGGCCCGCTTGCCCGTCCGCCTTCGTGCAATATTCGGGCTCGTTTCTCAAGTGCAGTCTTCGGCAGGCAAGCTTTGCAGCAGTTCCGATCCGACACACTGCCGGCGCCAGCCGCTCAATACTGTCAAATCACGTTTCCCGAGCACCAGTTTTTCGGCTTCCTTGCGATTACACAGCACACCCGCGGCAATACCCAGCTCAGCGGCCTTGCTGCGCAGCAACTCCAGTATCTTGGTCAGCGCGGCCGACTGGGTCCGCGTCAGTTGCTGGCGCCTGGGATTTGGCCATTCCGATCCGGCCTTCTCGTAAGCCGTGCAAAGACTTTCGACCAAGGCATCGAGTTCGGGTAGGCGCAGACATTTTTCAATTCGGTCGATTTTTCGTAACGCAGTGATATTTCTTGGTTTGACTAAGGCAATCTGGATAAGCGTCGCGTCCGTCAGGATCCTCCTGCGTGGTCTATCCCTGACTATGGCCTGCTGTTCGCGCCAGCCAGCGGCCGCCTGCAGTACCGCGAGTTCCTGGCTCCGTAGACGCTCCTTGCCCCTGACGCGCAACCAGCTCTGGGAAACGTCGGCCTCAGTGCTGGCTGGCCTGGCACACGCGCGTGCGTTCTCCTCGTTGATCCAGCTCAAACGTCCCAGAGTCTCCAGTTCGGCCAGTTGTTGCTGCCTGAGCGGCAGCAGATAGCGTACGTCGTCAGCCGCGTACGCAAGTTGCGCTGGGGTCAGCGGTCGGCGTAACCAGTCGGTGCGTGTTTGGGATTTGGCCAAATCAACGTTCAATTCCTGGTTGACCAGCCTGGCATAGCTGACTTGATGCTCGGTATGCATCAGCGCGTGTGCCAGCTGGGTATCAAAGACCGGGCATGCTGCTTTGCCCAGCGTCAGTTCAAGCACCTCAAGATCTTGAGGGCAGGCGTGGAACACCTTGGTAATACCTGGGTCGGAGAGCAGCTCGGTCAGGTGCGGTCTGACTTCGAGCGCGAGCGGATCAATACAGGCGACGTGCCTGTCACTTGCAATTTGAATCAAGCCGATTTGCGGAAAATAGGTTCGTTCTCGCGCGAACTCGGTATCAACCGCAAGCAGGGGTTGCCCGGCCATCGCATCGCAGAGCGATGCCAACGCCGCCGGCGTTTCGATGAGCTCTGGCGTCATCGAGATTATTTCTGACCGATCAACTCAATCGCATAACCGTCGGGATCCTCGACGAAGGCGATGATCGTCGTGCCGGCATTCATCGGGCCCGGCTCGCGCGTTACTCTCCCGCCGCGTTCGCGGATTCTCGCAGCGGCCTCGTAGACGTCATCGACCTCGATTGCCAGATGACCGAAGCCGGTACCGCGATCGTAGGCATCGGTGTCCCAGTTATGGGTCAGCTCGATCACGGTGTTCTCTCGCTCACTGCCGTAGCCGACAAATGCGAGCGTGAACTTACCTGCCGGGTAATCCTTTTGCCGTAACAATTTCATTCCGAGGGTGTCGGTATAGAAACGAATCGACTTCTCAAGGTCGCCGACACGTAGCATGGTATGGAGCAACCGCACGTTTTTGTTCACCTTTTCAATATGACCTGTGCTTATGTTACATTGCCAGGTAGTGAGAAGTGAATATTTCAAGGATTCGTAAGATCATTTGTCCGCCTTCGTGCAACATGCGGGTTAGTCACGAGTCCGTGAGTCTGCGGATGCTCGATGCTTGCTTTGAATGAAAGCCGAGTGTGGCACATGAAGTAAGTCGGCCAGTCGTCGGACGAGATGTTCCTCGAATTTATGGATTTTGAAGTCGGCATAGGCCATTTGCCAGAGACGTGTCACCAACTCACGTTTCTGCTGCTGAGTGTAAAATTCGTTGATCAGTGCGGTGAACTGGTAATAATCCGTGGCCTGCTCAATCTCCGCCTCAGCCAGCCGAATCAGCTCGTCGGCTTCGGGTCCTGTGAGTTCGAAGGCGTCTTGCAATGCCGTGCGCAGTACCTCCAGCTCATCCTGTTCAAACTTATGGTCAGCGTAGAGCACCTCAATCATCAGCGCGGCACAAGCGACCTGCAGGTGGTGTTCTGTCACCTGCTCATTGACCTGATCCTCGATGAAAATGTACTGATCAAAGAACTGCCGTAACTTGATGATCATGATTTTTGCCTGATAGCACTTAGAAGCTGGTCCAACTTGCCTTCATCAAAGCCCCTGACGACCGCGTCGCCGATCAACAGAACGGGTATGGCCTGTCCATTCACGTCGTTGAATAGTTTCTCTCCCTGCGCAGAATTTTCGATGTCATATTCGCAGTAGTCGATGTCGTTATCACTTAAATAGCGACGGGCCTGATAGCAATACTGACACCACCAGGTGCCAAGCATGATGACGTCGGGGGCTTGCTCGAGTGCGACTTCGTCGCAATAAACCCGCTCGATCGATGGTCTGTAAGTCAAGACCACCAGCGCCGCCACCGAGATCATTAGAATGACCAAGCCGTTGATTTTGCGCGAGCTTTTGGCTTGTGGTTGACCGCGTCGATTGTCGTTGTCTTGCATGGCCAAAAAAAACACCTGGAAATCTTTAAGACTTCCAGGTGTTGGTTTTGTTCCGATTAGATCAGGGACTTAGCGCATGTACTCGCGCCTTTTTTGTTCATAATCTCGATCACCGTAGCCTCGCAGCTCCGCAATGAAATGTCGGCGGTAATACAGCACGGCACTGGTGCCATTGGCTTTGACATCGACGATCCTCCACTTGCCGTCATTGTACTGCATGCCGAATTCAAGGCGCGTCGGCCGCTGGTCTTTGTGCAGCACCATGATGCGGACGACGGCCTCGTCACCCCGTCCTCTGAATCGGGTCCTGTCGTAACGTAACGACGTGTTCTCCGGGTCGAAACCACCCATGTGCTTGACCAGCGCGGTCAAGAAGGTCTCCTGCAGCTTGGATTGAAACTTGATCTTGTCCTCTGTGCTCATATAACGCGCGTAAGGGCCCGTGATCCACTCGGACATTGCGTCGAAGTCAAAATGTGGAAAGATCTTGTTCTCCAGAAAAGTACGCAACAGGCCTGGGTGGGCGGCATCCTTTCCTTTGATGAATTTCTCCAGATCCGCAACGGCCTGTCTGAGCTCGGTCACTGGGTCCGGGATCTGGGCATAACGACTGTCTTCGCCAGCGTAGCGTTGGCTTGTGTCACCGTATTGTCTCGGATAATCGCTGTAGGCCAGGGAGACATTCAAGCTAAACAGTAGAAACACGGTGGTCAATGGTAAGAGGAATTTCTTCATGTTGGATCTCTTTTATTATTAGAATACGGGCAAATGAGGGCTAAGAATAACTTGCAAACAGGGGTTTCTTCAAGAGCTGGAGCGAAAATACTGCGCCATGTGGCTGCGCTGTGCTTTTTTGTAGCTTCCTTGGGGGCGCTGGGGTTGGCTACGGCCGAGGATGACTGGTCACAGCTGGAGCAGGAAATGGTCCTGGAACAGAAGGCACTTGAGGCCAATGAGGGCGAGCTGCGCCTGCTCGAGCATCCGCCAGAAGTCGCTTCGCATTTTCATCACACCCGCCTGATCATCGATGCGCAGAGCCTGCGCGATGGCTGGCTAACGATGTACCAGTGCCACAGTGACCTTGACAAGGTTTCTTCCTCACAGATTGTCTATCAGCCGAAGCGGATCGACAATATCCGGGTGATGTCATCGCGCAATATTGACGCGGCCTGGGTCGAAGAGCACACCGTACAAATGAGGGGCATTGCGGCGGAGTCTGAAATCTGTATTTCAGCGGAAAGGCGCGCGCTCGAGTTCGAGAATGGCGTGTACTACCTGCGTCTCGGACCGTTCATTCGTCGTTTCCTGGACGGCTATTACCCGATGCACGTCCGTGTTGAGGTCTCCTATCCGGACTATCTGCGTTTGGTCGGTTCGAGCCCGGTGAAGGCTCTGGTGCATGCCAATCTTAATTTCAAAACCGCTGATATCGATGTCTGGGTGGTTGGCGAACTCAACGTTGAGTTCAGCTTCACCGAAGCGCCAGTGTATCAGTAGAACAGGTCTTTTGCGATGTGTTTGATTTTGTAGTCGCCGGTCGCGCCAAACACAGTGATACGGGTGATGATCGGCCGATCGCCATGGCAGTACTCCTCGAAGGCGGTGCGCCCGAGCACTTCAAGCCCGTCACGTCGCACAGTTACAGCGCCCGAGATTGTTTCGCGACAACGACTGTCGACATCGTTGCTGAAAATCTGTGGCTCAAGGACCACATTGTATTCGCCGCTGCTCAGTACACAAGTGGTGCTGGCTTTGCTCGATTTGATAATTCTGGTCGTGTCCGTTCGGTGTGCGACCTCCACCATGTCCCAGACTGAGTAAGTGCCATCAGCGGCTGAAAACTTGAAATTAGCGCCGGTCTCGCCTTTTAAAAGCGTATTCGTAATCGTGAGAACGTCGGCTTGCCGATCGCACTCGACCTTTATCATCGGGTAAGCTTTTTCGACTGCGATTGCGATGCCCGTCGCGTCCAGCATGATCCCTAGCAGCAGCGCTGTTGCGTTTTTGGTAGTCGTCTTTAGCACCCTGGGTGACCGCCCATCAGGAATCCTGGTAATAATAATCGTACCTGTGCAACGTGCTCTTCATGAATTCCCAGGCCTCTGAGTAAGAGAGCCCGCTGTTCTCAGGGATAATGATTTTAAGATAGAGCGTTTCCGGGTGCCTCTTCTTCAACGCTGCCAGTTTGTTGTGAAGTTCCCTTGAGGACAGTGTGGTGTAGGCATCGTCGCCAGCATCTTTGAAGCGAATACGCTCTTTGCCTTTTATTCGTTGATAGTTGACCTCGACAACGTACTTGCCCTTAGCGGTGCGGGCTGGTTTGAACAGCTTGTCATACTTGACCTTGAGATTGCCGTAGTCTGTTTCCAGCGCTGCCAGCTGCCTGGACTGCGCCTCGTTCTCTTCATTCAAAATCAATAGCTTATCGACTGCGGATTTCAGTTCGGTACTTTGGTCCTGATAGCTCTTGTTGAGTTCGTGCAGATTTACCGTAACCTGCCGCAGCTGCTGGTCAAGGTCGTTGACCTGCTGCTTGCTGCTTTGGAGTTCGGCTTCGATCTGTTGTTTGTCAGACAGGATCAGAACAATCTTCTGTTCCTTATCTGCCAGCGCCTGGTTCAGCATATCGTTGTCCTCAGTGGATTGCATCAGCTGCATCCGCAGCACGGACATCTCATGCTGCGCCTGAGCGAGTTGTTCTTCAAGCGTTGCATTGACCTCAGTCGTCGAACGGATCATTTCCGAAGCGCGCTGTTCAGCCAGCAAGCTGGTGCGCAAACGGTCGATCAGCTCCCAGTTCCTGACCATCAGCACCACCGAGGTGATCAAGAAGATCATCACGACTACGGTCATGATGTCGGTGAACGACGGCCAGAAGCTTTCGGTACCGATATTACCGCTACGCAAATCAATGAAATCTTCGTTCATCAGTTTACTCGGGCAGTCTGAACCCAGTCCGCAACAGCCGCTTTATTTCGTTGATGTCCTCGTCGATATTGCCGACGCTGTCCGCATAGGCACCTAACAATGCGTTCATGTTCCTGCCCGCTTCGGTAAAATCAGCTTCGACCTCGCCCATGTTATGTGCCGCTTCACGCAGTGCGCGCACCAGGTTGCCAATTTCGTGCAACATGGTGTCGGTTTGGTAGGTGAAGCGCGGCATAATGTAAAGTGCTGTTGCTTGCTCGATTCCGCTGAGCAACTGTGTCTGAACATCAGTCACTTTTATGTAGAAGTAACCGAAGAACAGGTAGCAAACGATAGCCGTTGTTGTTGTCGACAAAGCAGTCGACATACCATGGATGACCATGCCCATGTTACCCAGTCCATCGACTGAATCGATGATGTTGGAGGCACCGAGTAAAGCGATCGAAAGCGAAACGATGGTTCCGAAAACGCCGGTCAGGATCAAGATATTGCTGATGAACCTCGGCAGACTCAAACGAGTACTTTCGGTGGCAAGCAGCGTCGAAGCCAAGGCACTGTGGTTGACGGCGACGTTATGTTTGCTGATTTCCACCACAGACCTATAGCGGCGCGCGATAAGTGAGTTCTTGCTGACTTTATCGGTCGGGCGCAGCTCTGTATTGTCAACATTCTGTAAAAATTTGTCGAGCGCTGACTCTTCGAGTGAATATCGCATCAACAAGGAGATAATTCGAAACAGTCCGGTCGCAAACAAAATCAGTATGCTGCCGTTGACAATATAGCCGGTGCGCGTCGCCTGATTTTTGAAGTAGATATCGCCAATAAAATCGAGATTTATCAGAATGATGAAGAGCAACAGGAGCGAAAGCGAGACAAGTTGAATCAGTATTGAACGGCTGTAGTGGGCCCGGAACTGTATCATTGATGTAGCCTGTAATTTTGTCGTTTCATATTTTACATCTACCCCGCATTTCCCACCACCTGGCCGATCGCTGATTGGATCTGCGAGTCGTCGTCCCGTCGCGGATAGCTCGGAACCCCAGAAAAGAGCAGCGCTGCGTGGAGCTTACCAGGTCAATGGCTAGCCCGCATTTCTTGAGCGCGGCTTGCGCGCCCTCCAGCGTGAGCAGCTCAAACAGTTTTCTGTCATCGTGCAGCGGTACGCCCCATTCGGTATCGTGATAACGCTGTTCCAGCGAGCTCGCTGCAGCCCAGCTGCAACGATGAAGTTTCTCAGCCAACGGTGAGTCCAGGTTTGCCGAAGTTGATCGCTATCGACAGGCGATCCACTTCGCTGAGGTTCTCGCTGACTTCGTGCCTGACGTCGGGTGCAAAGAACACGAACATACCTTGTTTCGGGGTGATGCGAAATTTCCTCTGGCGCTCGTAAATTATAAGGTCGCCGGAGTTCGGTGGTGTTGAGACAAAATAAACAGCGGAAAGCAGTTCATCGCCATCATCGTGGCTGTGCAGCGTTGTGATAGCGCCCGGTGGCATGTGGTTGAACCAGCATCCAGCGTGAAGACCATCGATGCCCAGAATCTGGTTGGCGAATGCGCCGGCTTCAGCGAGCAATTTCTCGAGCTCGGGGACATGCTCGCTATTCAGGTAAATGTTCTCATAGCGTCCGTTAAACAGATGCGTGCGCCGAATGTCTGTGTCCTGAGCGTGTCGCTGGAAGCCCTGCAGAAGTGCGCTATTCAGCTCGCCTGCTTGCCGGCTGAAAAAGAGAGACACACCGTCTGGCAGCTGTGTTTCATCGCCGAGCGCATGGCCGGCGGCCGGTTTTGTGGTTTCACTTCGTTTCATTGCGCCAGCTATTGGAATCAGGCGTAGACCGCGTATCTGCAATTATTCCACAGTTTCAGCAGCTTGATAATTGGAAGTCTATTGCGGGCTAAGATTACTCGATGATCAGTCGTCTGAGCTCAGTGTTGAAT
>JARFQK010000301.1 GCA_029287815.1 Gammaproteobacteria bacterium | reverse complement strand
GGTCTTGGATTGACTATTTTCCTCAAGCCTGTTGCTTGATCCGCATTTAATTCAGATGTGTGCATTGCTTACCATCCCACCAAACGTGTAGGCCAACTCCTCCTCAGAAGGCGATTTCTGAGACCGCTGCATCAGCTTGACCGCCTCCCTGACTAGCATCTTGCCACGCGCCGGATGCAGATTATCCGGTACTTTCTGCCCATCGCTGACAAAGGCGACAGGAAGCTTGTGCTGTATCAGCACCGATAGTGTCTCGCCCAGACTGGCAGCTTCGTCAATTTTGGTAAGAATGCAGCCGCACAAACCTGCCGGCGCGAACGCTCGAAGAACTTCATCCTGCAAGTTTCTCTGGCCGGTCGACGACAATACCAGATAGTTCTTGATCGGTACGCCACCGACCTTCAAGGTCGCCAGTTGTTCAGTCAGTCTGAGATCTCGATGACTGACGCCTGCCGTATCGATCAGCGTCAGCTTGTGCGGACTGCAATGCTCGAGCACGTGCGTCAGCTCGTCGCAATCAGAGGCAACCTGAACCGGCACACCAAGAATTCGCCCATAGGTTCGCAACTGTTCATGCGCGCCGATCCTGTAGCTATCCGTCGTGACCAGGGCCACATGTCGCCGCCCGTGTCTGAGCGCAAATCGTGCCGCCAGCTTTGCAATCGTTGTCGTCTTGCCGACGCCGGTAGGCCCAACCAGCGAAACAACGCCGCCCTGCTCCAGCAGATCGTCCGCAGCCACCGGCACCAGCTGTGATAGCAGTTTTAGCGCTTCGAGCCAGTTATGCTTGGCCAGCCCTTTGGTCGCAACCTTATTGGAGATACTCTCGCAAAGTTGCGGACTGATACCCAACATCATCAGTTGCTTCAGGAGGCTGGCATGCAACGGTTTAACGCGCCCCATTTCACCCCACGCAAATTGCATCATCGGCGCTTCCATGATGTCGCGCAGACCCTTCAGCTCGTGTTGAATTTTGCCAAGAGCAAGCTCCGGCTCGGATTTACTTTCAGCTGCTGCGGCGCTGTGGGAACCCAGGGCATCGTCACTCGCCTGCTCTGCAAAACCACGATCGAGATCCGATGATGACTCAGGTTCCGGTGAACGAACCGAGGGTGCCATCGTAGCCGACTGATCCATTGGATGTCCCAGGGACGCATTTTCGAGCGCGTCCTCATAATCGATTGCAGCGATAATTTCGACTCCGCCGGCGACGCGCCGGTTGGACAAAATGACGGCGTCAGGCCCCTGCTGTTCACGCACCTCGCGCAATGCCTGGCGTGCATCAGCCGCAAAATAACGTTTCATCTTCATAATCTTATCCTTTACCTGTTCATGCCGTTGTTGCCGTTGCTGCCGACTGCAGCGACAACCTTGATCTGTTTACTGTCAGGAACTTCGTTATACGCAAGTACATGCAGATTTGGTGCCAAACTCCTTAGCAACTTCGCCAGGATCGGTCTGAGTGCTGGCGACACCATCAGGACGGCGGCCTTGTTTCCCGTTTGTTGTTGCTGCACGCACTGATTCAGTTCGCTGATCATCTGTTCTGCCAACCCTGGCTCGATGCCCAAACCCGATTCTGGCGCGGTCTGCACCGACTGCAACAGGATCTGTTCCAGTTCAGGATCCAGCGTGATCACAGCCATCTCATTGGCCATGCCATTAATATGCTGATAGATCTGCCGAGACAAGGCCGTGCGCACAGCGGCCGTAAGCACGTCAGAGTTTTGGCTCGTAGGCGCATGTTCCGCCAAAGTTTCGGCAATCGTGCGCATATCACGAATTGGCACACCTTCCTGCAGCATGTTCTGCAATACCTTCAGTACAGCACCCAGCGGCAGCATCTTCGGCACTAGGTCTTCCACGAGTTTGGGCGAGGTTTTCGCCAGCATATCCAACAGATGCTGTACTTCCTCGTGGCCTATCAATTCGTGTGCGTGCTGATGCAACAACTGGCTCAGATGGGTAGCAATCACGGTGCTAGTATCGACCACGGTATAACCCAATGTCTGCGCTTCATCCCTCAGACTGGCATCGATCCAGACGGCTTCGAGACCGAAGGTCGGATCGCGGGTATCGATACCATTGACTTTGCCGAACACCTGTCCTGGATTTATGGCCAGTTCCTTATCTGGATAGACTTCGCCTTCTCCCAGCGGAACACCCATTAGCGTGATACGGTACGCTGTCGGCGATAGATCAAGGTTATCGCGTATGTGCACTGCTTGAATCAGAAAACCGAGTTCCTGTGACAACTTCCTGCGCACGCCCTTGATTCGGCTCATCAACTGACCGCCCTGCGCTTTATCGACCAGTGGAATCAGCCTGTAGCCGACCTCGAGACCGATCACATCTACCATTGGCACATCTTCCCAACTCAAGTCCCTGAACTTGGACTCAACATCCGGTTCCTCAATTTGCTCAGCCTGTTGTGTTTGCGCTGCGTCCTGTTTTTGTTTGATCATGAATGCAAGGCCACCAAACATCGCGCCCAAGGTCAGAAAGACCATATTCGGCATGCCGGGTATCAAACCCAAAGCCGCGATAATTCCCGCTGCAATCGCGATCGGCCGGGGACGACCCAACAACTGGCCGATGACCTGGTCGCCCATATCTTTGGCCGCAGAAACGCGGGTGACTGCGATCGCTGCCGCCGTTGATAGCACCAGGGAAGGAATCTGTGCGACCAGGCCGTCGCCAATGGTCAACAAAGTATAGTTGTGCGCTGCCTGCATGAAGCTCAGATCGTGCTGAATCATGCCTATGCCTAAACCAAACACGATATTGATGAACAGAATCAGGATAGCCGCAATTGCATCACCCCGAATGAACTTGCTGGCACCGTCCATCGAGCCATAAAAATCAGCTTCGCAGGCTATCTCCGCGCGACGCGCGCGCGCCTCTTCCTGTGTAACCAGCCCGGAATTCAAGTCAGCATCGATCGCCATTTGTTTACCGGGCATCGCGTCCAACGTAAAGCGCGCGTTGACTTCGGATATACGCCCGGTGCCTTTGGTGACCACCACAAAGTTGATGATCGTCAGTACCGCAAACACGACCAAACCCACCGCATAGTTGCCTCCAACGACGAACTCACCAAAAGACTGGATAACGTTACCCGCCGCATTGGTGCCAGTATGTCCTTCCAGCAACACGATACGCGTCGAGGCGACGTTCAATGCGAGACGCAGCAGGGTTGCTGCTAACAAAACGGTTGGAAAGACGTCAAAATCGAGTGGCCTGGTTGTATAGATCACGACCAACAAAACCACAAGTGACAGCGCGATATTGAAAGTAAAAAACAAGTCCAGCATCATTGGCGGCAGTGGCAGCACCATCATCGCCAGCATAGCAACCAGCAACACCGGGATGCCAAGTCCAGTCAATGGCAGGGCACGCACAGTGGATATTGCGCCGGTATAGTTCATTGGATGTCTCCTGTGACTTTATTCATCGTCCGGCTTGAGTACATTTGTCCATTCATCGGGTATCGGCAGCTCGTCAGGCGCCTCAGGTGGCTCATCACCCACACCCGCTGCATTCAACTGGTAAACGTAGGACAGCACGTTTGCGACCGCCACGTAAAGTCCTGCAGGAATCTCATGGTTCAGTTCAGTACTCGCATAAAGCGCTCGCGCCAGTGGTGGTGCTTCTACGATTGCGACACCGTGTTGATCCGCTAGCATGCGTATACGGGCTGCAACGAGGTCTACGCCTTTCGCGACAAGAACAGGGGCCCCCATACTGAACTGATCGTAAC
>JARFQK010000286.1 GCA_029287815.1 Gammaproteobacteria bacterium | reverse complement strand
AACCGCCTTGAGCGATTGAATATGGCGGCGCATCCGTGCGCCGCGGAAACTCTGAATTAATTAGAGTTTCCTCAACAGGGTTTTAATCCGGCATTAGCAAAGGAGCAATAATGAAGAATAACAGGGTTTTTATCAGTGCATCGCTGGTGCTTGCGGCATCAGCGGTGCACGCGGCAGACGACTGTAAATGTGAAGAAGAGGAACAGAAAAAGGCTTCGCCATGGACGACGACGGCCGGTCTGGGCTATGTCAACACGTCGGGTAATACCAATACCGACTCGCTGACCGTCAGGTTCGATACCGCCTACGAAATCGAAGATTGGAAGCACGAGGCGCATTTTGAGACGCTGAAAGCCAGCACGGATGATGTGACAACTGCTGATCGAAAATTGCTGACCGCACAAACCAATTACAAATACAGCCCTAGGGATTATTGGTTTGGTAATCTTGCCTGGGAAGACGACCGCTTCACCGGTTTTGAATACCAGGCGGTGGTCAGTATTGGCTATGGCCGCAAGCTGATCGTGAGCGAGAGACATAATCTGGATTTTGAGATCGGTCCTGGTTACAGGAACTTCAAAGTCGAAGGTGCACCCAGCAGCGAGGACGAGTATCTGCTCCGAACGGCAGGCAAATACAAATGGAAGATCTCCGACTACTCCGATTTCAGTCAGGATCTGCTCGGAAACTTCGGCGAAGACCAGACCGAATGGCGTTCGGTGACCGCGTTGCGTACCAGTATCTATCAAAACCTCGCGCTGCGCCTTGCATACAACGTTAGGTATCTGGACAAAGTGCCGGTCGGCAACGAAAACTACGACCGCACCACGACGATAACGCTGGATTACACCTTCTGACAGTAGCCGCCGATCGTAGGGTGCGCTGTGCGCACCGATGATGGTATTCCAGATGGTCTCTTGGTGCGCACAGCGCACCCTACGGACCCGGTCCGGTGTTCAAAGCATCGCCAGTTCGTAATGTTGACTTTAGAGTCTGATTTGTATCACAGCCGAAGCCGTGGTTGCCTTGTCGCGTGCGGCCTTGATGTCCTCGCCGCGCGCTAGCGCCACGCCCATGCGGCGCTGCCCCTTGACCTCTGGCTTACCGAACAAGCGCAGTTGGGTGTCCTTTTGTTCCAGCGCCCGGTCGAGGGACTCGAAGCTGGGTTGGTCCGAGTCGCCCTGCGCGAGGATTACGCTGCTCGCGCTGGGCCCGTGAAAACGGATGCTCGGGATCGGCAGACCCAGAATCGCCCTGGCGTGCAGTGCGAACTGCGACAGGTCCTGAGAGATCATCGTGACCATGCCGGTATCGTGGGGCCGCGGCGAGACTTCGCTGAAGATCGCCTCATCACCTTTGATGAAAAGCTCGACGCCAAAGATGCCGCGCCCACCCAACGCGCCGGTGATTTTCTCAGCGATCTTGCGCGCTTGCAGCAAAGCGCTCTCGGACATTGGCTGGGGCTGCCAGGACTGGCGGTAATCACCATCGACCTGCAGATGACCAATCGGCTCGCAGAACAAGGTGCCACAGGCATGGCGCACTGTGAGCTGAGTGATTTCGTAATCGAAATCAACGAAGCCTTCGACGATGACCTTGCCCGCGCCGCTACGCCCGCCTTCCTGTGCATAGTTCCAGGCCGACTCGATATCGCCTGGTTCTTTGATCGTGCTTTGACCTTTGCCCGATGAACTCATGATCGGTTTCACCACACAGGGCAGACCGATTTCCGCCAGGGCCTGGTCAAACTCTTGCCGGCTCGATGCAAAACGGTAGGGAGAAGTCTCGATGTCGAGCTCTTCGGCCGCGAGACGCCGGATGCCCTCCCGGTTCATCGTCAGTTGCGCGGCCCTGGCGGTCGGAATCACGTGGTAGCCCTCCGCCTCGAGTTCAACCAGCGCATCGGTCGCGATCGCTTCAATTTCAGGCACGATGTAGTCGGGCTTCTCACGTACGATGACCTGGCGCAACGCATCACCATCTAGCATCGATAGCGCGTGGCTGCGATGCGCCACCTGCATCGCCGGCGCATTCGCATAACGATCGACCACGATCACCTCGACGCCGAGGCGCTGCAGTTCGATCACGACCTCTTTGCCGAGCTCGCCACCGCCGCAGAGCAGCACGCGTGTTGCTGTAGCAGAGAGTGGGGTGCCTATCGATACCATTTGCAGATCCCTGAAAAGAAGACGCGGCATTATAGCAACACAATCGGCGGATTCACTACAGGGGCGGAAACGACGAAGATCGACAGGTTCTTCTAACGCAAAGACGCAGAGACGCAAAGGCCGCAGAGTTTAGCTGGGTATGTGTAGGAGCGGCTTCAGCCGCGAATGGGATGCGAGTTCGCGGACTTTCCACGTTGTCAGCCGTGGTGATTAACCGCAGAGGCGCGGAGACGCAGAGATTTTTAGTTGTTTTGGTTGGGATAGTGGGCGCGAAATTCCGTTGCTACAAAACGGCAGACGTATCGCGATCGTCAGCGCGGTGTTCGCGGCTAAAGCCGCTCCTACACCAACCATAATAATCTAGGCGACCTTTGCGTTGAATCCAAATAGCAAAATTCTGCGATCACCGCTGACAATGCGTGCAATAAAACGTCGAGCGTTGCTGTTGTTTGATTTGCTTGATCGGCCGGCCGCAGTGTTTACATGGTTCACCCGCCCGGCCGTAGACGAACAG
>JARFQK010000274.1 GCA_029287815.1 Gammaproteobacteria bacterium | reverse complement strand
CCCCCCACACACCCCCCCAAGAGCTCAAAGCAAGGGGCGACACCGAGAGCGACTTCAAACAGCATTTGGACGCCGATGATCAGGACTGGGCGACTGTGCTCAGGCGCGTCTATCAGAAGAAATACGGCGATCAGACGTGCGATAATATGAATCAAAAGGCAAAACGCATGCGTTATCTGCAATACCGTGGTTTTGACCTTGAGGCGATAAGGGAGATCTTGGAATAATATTTAAAACATTAAGTTAGAATGTTTATTTAAAGTAAATTATGATATGAAAACCAGTGCCGAACTTCGCCAGAGTTTCCTCGATTACTTCAAAGGCAAAGGCCACGAAGTCGTTGCGAGCAGTTCGCTAGTACCCGGCAATGACCCAACCTTGTTGTTCACCAACGCTGGTATGGTGCAGTTCAAGGATGTCTTTCTTGGGCGTGATAAGCGTGCCTACGTGCGTGCGGCCAGCAGTCAGCGCTGCGTACGCGCCGGCGGCAAGCACAATGATCTGGAGAACGTTGGCTACACCGCGCGTCATCATACCTTCTTCGAAATGCTCGGAAATTTCAGTTTCGGGGATTATTTCAAGCAGGATGCAATTCAATATGCCTGGGAATTCCTAACACGGGAGATGGGCCTGCCCAAAGAACAGCTCTGGGTCACGGTCTATGAAGAAGATGACGAAGCGGCCGACATCTGGCTGAAACAGATTGGCGTCGATCCGAGCCGGCTCAGTCGTATCGGTGACAAACCCGGCGGCAGGCAATATGAGAGCGACAATTTCTGGGCCATGGGGGACACTGGGCCTTGCGGCCCGTGTACCGAGATCTTTTACGATCACGGCGAAGCGGTGCCGGGTGGGCCGCCGGGCACACCCGAAGAAGACGGCGATCGCTACATCGAGATCTGGAACCTGGTGTTCATGCAATACAACCGCAGCAGCGACGGCGAGCTTCACCAGCTCCCGGCGCCCTCGGTGGACACCGGTATGGGCTTGGAACGTCTCGCCGCGATCATGCAGGGCGTGCACAACAACTACGATATCGATCTATTCCAGCATCTGATCAGAGCAGCTGCCGATGTCACCCGTTGTGCCGACCTGCAGAGCAAATCGCTGCGCGTGATCGCCGACCACATCCGCTCCTGCGCTTTCTTGATCACCGACGGTGTGATGCCATCCAATGAAGGCCGCGGCTATGTGTTGCGGCGCATCATCCGCCGTGCGGCCCGCCACGGTCACAAACTCGGCACGACCGAGCCGTTTTTCTACAAGCTGGTGACGCTGCTGGAGCAGGTGATGGGTCAGGCGTATCCGGAGCTGGTCGCTGCCAGCGACAACGTGATGCGCGTGCTCAGGCTCGAGGAGGAGCGTTTTGCCGAAACGCTGGATCAAGGCATGCGTATCCTCGAGGCCGACATCGGCCGCATGAGTGGCCATACGATTTCGGGCGAAACCGCATTCCGGCTCTACGACACCTATGGCTTCCCGATCGATTTGACCGCCGATATCGCACGCGAGCGCAACCTGACGGTCGATCATGCAGGTTTCGAAGTGGCGATGGACGCGCAACGCGAGCGCGCCCGCACCGCCAGTCAATTCGGTGTCGACTACAACCGCGCCATCGATGTCGATGTCGATACGGTGTTCACCGGCTATCAGAACACCGAACAGAAGAGCAAGATCCTCGGAATTTTTGTCGACGGAAGCGCGGTGGACATTATCGGCCAGGACCAGCGCGCCGTGGTGGTACTCGATCAGACCCCGTTTTATGCCGAGTCTGGCGGTCAGGTCGGCGATACCGGCAAGCTGATCACCGAGAATGCGGTGTTTCTGGTCGAAGACACGCAAAAGCAGGGCAAGACTTTTCTGCATATCGGTATCATCGATTCGGGCAGTCTCAGAAAAGGCGATAGCGTGCACGCCGAGATCGACAACGATCTGCGTGAGGCGATCAAGCGCAACCACTCGGCGACGCATTTGATGCACGCGGCGCTGCGCGACGTGCTCGGTGATCACGTGCAGCAGAAAGGCTCGCTGGTCACGGCTGAGCGCACCCGTTTCGATTTCTCCCATTTCGAGCCAGTGACGCGTGAACAGATCTATGCGATCGAGCGCCAGGTCAACGCCCAGATCATGCACAACATCGAAACCAGGGACGTCGAGATGCCGCTGGTTGAGGCAAAGAAGGCGGGCGCGATGGCATTGTTCGGAGAAAAATACGATGACATCGTCCGTGTGGTCTCGATGGGCGATTACTCGACCGAGCTGTGCGGCGGCACCCATGTCGAGCGCAGCGGCGATATCGGCTTTTTCAAGATCGTCGCAGAAAGCGGCGTCGCTGCCGGCGTGCGCCGGATCGAGGCCGTTACCGGAGCCGGTGCCGTGGCCTGGGCCGAACGTCGCGAGAGCCAGCTCGATGCAATCGCGGATGCGCTGAAATCCAGCCGTGATGAAGTCGAAGACAAGGTCCGCCAGCTGGTCGACCGCGTGCGCGAACAGGAAAAAGCTATCGTGCAACTGAAGGGCAAGATGGCTTCGCAGGCCGGCAGCGATCTGAGCGCGCAGGCTGAGGAAATCAACGGCGTGCACGTGCTGACCGCCAATCTCGACGGTGCTGACAGCAAGGCGCTGCGTGACACGCTGGACCAGCTCAAGAACAAACTTGGCAGTGCAGCGATCGTGCTGACCAGCGAGGACAACGGCAAGGTACGCGTGGTCGCCGGCGTGACCAAAGACCAGACTGCGCTGATCAAGGCCGGTGATCTGGTCAACGTCGCCGCCGCCGAAGTCGGCGGCAAAGGCGGTGGCCGTTCCGACATGGCCCAGGCCGGCGGCAACCAGCCCGAGAACATCGACAAAGCCCTGGCCGCGGCCAAAGCCTGGCTGAAACAGAAGCTCACTTAGCCTGCCATTCGCGGCTAAAGCCGCTCCTACACGCCGCTGCCTGGCACGCGTAGAGTAAGCGGCTTGAGCCGCGAACATCGGCTGAACGATGCGATGAAGGCGGATGATCGGCCAAGTCGCTGATTGCGTATTCATTTAGTCGTTGCCACAATTAGCTTCTGTTTATATACTTCTGCAGCTTTATGATTCACAAAAGCATTCCATGACCCTGATCGTGCAAAAATACGGTGGCACCTCGGTTGGCACTATCGAGAAAATCGGTAAGGTCGCTGACAAGGTGTGTGCGCATGTCAAAAATGGCGAGCAGGTCGTCGTCGCTGTGTCTGCGATGAGCGGTGAAACCAACCGCTTGATCGCGCTCGCTGAAGAGATGAGCGAACAGCCGCACCCGCGTGAGTTGGACGTGTTGGTGTCCACCGGCGAGCAAGTGACGATCGCACTGTTAACCATGGCTTTGCACGACCGCGGCTGTGATGCCAAGTCCTACACCGGCAGCCAGATCCGCATGCTGACCGACAGCGCGCACGGCAAGGCCCGTATTCGCGAGATCCAGTGTGATGCGATTCATAAGGATCTGGAGCACGGCCGCGTGGTTGTCGTGGCAGGTTTTCAGGGTGTCGATGAACACGGCAACATCACGACACTCGGTCGTGGTGGATCGGACACCACGGCTGTTGCGATGGCGGCTGCACTGAAAGCGGATGAATGCCAGATCTATACCGATGTCGATGGGGTCTACACGACGGACCCGCGCATCGAACCCAAAGCACGCAAACTCGACAAGATTACGTTCGAAGAAATGCTGGAAATGGCGAGTCTCGGCTCCAAAGTGTTGCAGATCAGATCGGTCGAATTTGCGGGTAAGTATAATGTTCCCCTACGCGTACTCTCATCTTTCCAGGAAGGTGAAGGTACCTTGATTTCGCTGGAGGATGAGAACGTGGAACAGGCCACTATCGCAGGAATCGCATTTGCCAAGGATGAAGCACAATTGACCATAGCTGGTGTGCCCGACAGGCCGGGCGTCGCATCATTGATTCTTGGGCCCATCACCGAGGCAAATATCGAAATAGATATGATCGTCCAGAACATCGGAGCTGATGGAAGTACCGATTTCACTTTCACCGTGCACAGGAACGATTTTCCAAAGGCGTTGAGCTTGCTCGAGCATACATCGGCGGAGCTCGGCGCGAAGCAAGTCATCGGTGATGATCAGATCGTCAAAGTATCGCTTGTCGGCGTTGGTATGCGCTCCCATGCAGGTATTGCCAACACGATGTTTCAAACCCTTGCACGCGAAGGTATCAATATTCGCATGATATCGACGTCCGAGATCAAGATTTCGGTGGTCATCGACCAAAAATACCTCGAACTCGCTGTCAGAAGCCTGCATGAGGCGTTCGGCCTCGATGTCGACGGCAAAATCCAGAAATAGTCTCGATAATCCTAAACAAATTTGTAATAATGCGTAAAGTCGTCATCCTCCTGCGACAGCTGAAGGTACGGGGGAACGGGTAGCAGCATCGAACTAACGCGCTGTTTGAAGCTCCTACTTTATTGAAATGGCCAAACACGGAGAAGGGATATGTTGATATTGACACGACGCGTTGGTGAAACGCTGATGATAGGTGATGAAGTAACCGTTACCGTGCTCGGAGTTAAAGGCAATCAGGTGCGCATCGGCATCAATGCGCCAAAAGACGTTGCAGTACATCGCGAAGAAATCTACGAGCGTATCAAAGCCGAGCAGCACGATACGGCTCCAGCAGAGTGAGCATCAAGACAGTCTAACTTGCAGCGCGATTTCGGTCAGGACAGAGCAGGCAGATTCATTTGCCTGCTTGTATTTTTGTCCGCTAAGAACTGGAATTCCTTACCCTGAAACTGTTAAGATTTGCCGCTTCGGGTAAGTGGCGAGTCGCAGTGTCAACAGGCATTTGCACGGTTTTGCAGCAGATCAGTAGTCGCCTTTCGATAATTGCATCCGCTCAACAAAATGAGTCACCCGGAGTAACGCGCACGTGCGCCATGCTTCAGTAAGCACAAACGTTCGTGAGCGAGACAAATAGAATTCCGGAGAGCTGGCCGAGTGGCTGAAGGCGCACCCCTGCTAAGGGTGTATACGGGGAACCGTATCGAGGGTTCGAATCCCTCGCTCTCCGCCATTTCCTTATAAATGGGTCACACCCATTCATAAGGAAATGGAGGATAGT
>JARFQK010000241.1 GCA_029287815.1 Gammaproteobacteria bacterium | reverse complement strand
GGGTGACCCAGAGGATACTGAACATCAACATCGAGGAAAATTTCATCCGCTCGGCAAAGCCGCCGACCACCAATGCCGGCGTTATGATCGCAAACGTCAACTGAAACATCACGAATACGGTTTCGGGCAAGGTACCACTCATCGATGCTCGCGTTACGCCCGATAGAAACAGATTATTCAGCCCGCCGATCCATTGATTGCCTTCGGAAAAAGCCAGGCTGTACCCATAAACAACCCAGACAATCGTGACCACGCAGGCGATCACGAAACATTGCATCAGCACCGATAACACGTTCTTGCTGCGCACCAGGCCGCCATAGAATAGCGCCAACCCAGGCAGCGTCATGAACAACACCAATGCGGTCGATGTCATGATCCAGGCGGTGTCACCGCTATCGAGCGTTTCGGCATTGGCCACCAGCGGCAGCAATAGCAGGACAGCTATAGAGGCAAGCCGCTGTGACAGGATCTTGATTGGATTCATTTCATTACTCCAGGGAAACCGTTGACCCTCAGATCAACGCGTTGACGTTCCGGTACGAATACTCCGGTCAGAGATCGGGATTGCACTCGCATCAGCCATACACGGCAATTGCGCTCGCAGCGCTTGCTCAAAGGGCCGTGCGGGGCGAGGCGTTACGCGAATCAGAGCGCGTCGTCGCCGGTCTCACCGGTCCTGATTCTTAGGGCCTGGTCGATCGGCATGACGAAGATCTTGCCATCGCCAATCTTGCCGGTGTTGGCCGACTCACGAATCGCATTGATGACATTGTCGACAGCGTCATCACTAACGACCGTTTCCAGCTTCACTTTTGGCAGGAAATCGACCCGGTATTCAGCACCTCGGTAAAGCTCGGTGTGACCTTTCTGGCGTCCAAAGCCTTTGACCTCGGAAACCGTAATACCCTGGATGCCGATTTCTGACAGCGCTTCGCGCACATCATCGAGCTTGAAGGGCTTGATTATCGCTTTGATGAGTTTCATTTATCCCCCGTTAAGACTATTGTTGTGTCTGGCGTTATCGTCCAAACCATCACGGCAGCATGAATCAGGACATGAGCACGCGATGACGACCTCGGCAGTATCGCTCCCGATCTGCGTTTTTATCATATCTAGCCCGGATGTTGTACGAAGGATTTGGATTTTACCGGCATGCTCGCTACAAAGATTGAGCGATCGCGCGCGGATTTGGCAATAAAAAGGCCGGGCAAATCATTTTGCCCGGCCAACCGCATTATCAACAGGAGTCTTATTTCGCGCTGATAAATTCCGGATAGGCTTCCATACCACACTCGGACAGGTCCATGCCTTCGTATTCCTCTTCCTCGGTGACACGGATGCCCATGACCAGCTTAAGGATCAGCCAGACGATCATGCTGACGATGAAGGTCCAGGCGAAGATCACAACCAGGCCGTAGAGCTGTGCGCCGAAACTGGCGTCAGTATTGGTCAACGGCACCGCGATCAGTCCCCACATGCCGACGACGCCATGCACGGATATCGCACCAACTGGGTCGTCGACCTTGATTTTGTCCATGCCGACGATCGCGAACACCACCAGTACGCCACCGACCATGCCGATCAACGTCGCAATACCCGGTGTTGGCGTCAGTGGCTCGGCCGTGATCGAGACCAGCCCTGCCAGGGCGCCGTTCAACGCCATCGTGATATCCACCTTGCCGAATAGCAGCTTGGCGGTAATCATCGCAGCGATGACGCCCCCTGCTGCAGAGGCGTTGGTATTGACGAAGACCATTGCAACCGCATTCGCATCGCTCACGTTCGACACCACGAGCTGGGAACCACCGTTGAAGCCGAACCATCCAAGCCAGAGGATGAAGGTACCCAGCGTGGCCAGCGGCAAGTTGGCGCCCGGAATCGGGACGACTTCACCGCCCTTGCCGTATTTACCTTTACGCGCGCCCAGCAGGATCACACCAGCCAGCGCAGCGGTGGCGCCACACAGATGCACGACACCGGAGCCGGCGAAGTCGCTGAAGCCAGCCGCGTCGAGGAATCCACCGCCCCACTTCCAGTAGCCTTGCATCGGATAGATGAAGCCGGTCATGACAACAGCGAAGAACAGGAAGCTCCACAGTTTCATACGTTCGGCCACCGCACCGGAGACGATTGACATCGCGGTCGCAACGAACACGACCTGGAAGAAAAAGTCGGACATGTTGGAGTAATACGGGGCATCGTCGCCACCAGCGATCACATCGGCCGCGGCGTTATCGCCACCGAGGAAGAACGAGATCCCGGGCCAGAATTCGCTGACGCCATCACCCGGGTACATGATGTTATAGCCGACGATCATGTACATCGTGCAGGCGACCGCGAACAGCGCGACGTTCTTCAGCAGGATTTCCGTGGTGTTCTTGGTACGAACCAGACCGGCTTCCAGCATCGCAAAGCCGGCGGCCATCCACATCACGAAAGCCCCCATGATTAAAAAGTAAAAAGTATCCAGCGCGTAGCTGAGTTCAAGTACTTGATCCACAATTAGATCCTCCAGATTCGGTTAGGGCGGTTACAGCGCTTCTGCGCCGGTTTCGCCGGTACGGATTCGAATAACATCTTCAACTGGAGAGACGAATATCTTGCCGTCACCGATCTTGCCGGTGTTGGCAGAATTACGAATCGATTCAATGACCTTGTCGGCCATGTCAGCAGCAACAGCGACTTCCAGTTTTACCTTGGGCAGAAAATCCACCACATATTCCGCGCCACGATAGAGTTCAGTATGGCCTTTCTGTCGGCCGAAGCCCTTCACCTCGGTCACGGTGATGCCCTGTACACCAATTTCGGACAGGGCCTCACGAACATCGTCGAGCTTGAAAGGCTTGATAATGGCAGTAATCAGTTTCATTTTGACTTGCACTCCTGGGAATGTGCCCGCCCACGGTGAGGGCGGACCAATTCGGTTAAGGGTTAATGATCAATCGCCTTCCACTCACATCAGCTCAAAGTCAACTGTATAGCCGACAGTAAAACGGACGTTGTCGGCACTACCGCCTTCGATATCGTTCTTGTCTACAGCAAATGAGAAGCCATTCTTGCCGATACTTGCACCGTAGTGGGTGTAATCCGCGGTGGAATCAGCATCAAAAGAGTAGTTACCGATGTAAAGGCTGTAATCGATATCCATCGCTGTGAAATCGTAAGCGCCAAACAAATAAACATCATCGTCGCCCCTGGGATCACTCAGGCCGCTGGCCTTGTCCACTGTGTACCATATCCCAGCGGTAAAACCCGCGATTGAGCCAGTCGCATACAATTCAGTGAAGTTCGAGTTTGACGGGTCAACGGGGTACTGATACGTGATGAAACCGAGGTCGTAGCCAAAGCTCCCCGCTTCCCCTGCCCAACCGCCATAAACATCCATTTCATAACCATCACCAAGCCCGGAGAAGTCGACATTGGATACCCAGGTGCCTAGGTACAGTCCGGGACCAAAACCCCAGTCGATACCACCCTGGCCAGCAGCCTGGTCGTTGGTCTGGGTGACACCACGCCAGATATAGTTTGAGAAGATTCCAGCGTTCGCCGTCAGCTCAGCCGAAGCAGCACCGCTAGTCAGTGCCGCGGCAACGGCGGCAGCTAAAGCAATTTTTTTCGTCATTAGTTGACTCCAAGTTGTTAACAGTCAGGTTCAGTTCATAAAACTGTAACAAGTCCAAAGCAGCCATCGTGCCAACTTTTTTTTCTGTTTCTTATCAGCTACTTGTGTTTTTTTTCACTATATTAGCAATTCACGATAAATTGCATTGCACCAATATAGTGCGGGCAGAAAAATGGCCGGCACCGAACAGGTGCGCCAGGATTGGGTATGATGTGAACCTAACTCACAGCCTTTCAGGACCAGTCAGAGATGTTCAGCCGCGATGCAATAAATAAACTCACCAGCGATATCGCTTCACTGCTTCCAGATGATATTCGGCAGTTACAGGATGACCTGGAGTCGAATATTCGCGCCCTGTTGCAGGACTCATTGTCGAAGATGAATTTGGTAACGCGCGAGGAATTTGACGTACAAACCGAAGTCCTCCAACGAACGCGTGAAAAGCTCGACCGACTCGAAAAACAGCTGGACCAGAAATCAAGGGGTCAGACTCGTTGATCATGACGCGCTGCGATGATCAACGAGTCTGACCCCTTGATTCCCTTTTGGAATCAGTCAAATTGGCTTTACCGCTTTCGATTCATTAAGATACCAAAAGTATTCACGGATCATGCCTGACAAGGAGAACGTTATGGTGCGCAACGACAGGATGTTTGCCTTATCTTCCCTGGACTTGGTCGCTCGCCGTTTCTAGCTGCGCACAATGCGCCTGGCACACGTATTCACGCGCGCTCTTGTAGGGGTCAGTGCACCTGAGGTCACCGTGGAGGTCCACATAGGCCAGGGTTTGCCTGTGCTGTCCATCGTTGGCCTGCCCGAAACGGTCGTGCGCGAAAGCAAGGACCGTGTGCGCGCAGCCATTCAGAATTCTGCGTTTGAATTTCCGATGAGACGTGTCACCGTGAATCTCGCACCTGCGGACCTGCCTAAACAGGGCGGTCGTTATGACCTACCGATCGCGCTCGGCATTCTCGCCGCCTCCGGCCAGATCAAGCCCGATTTGCTCGCATCGCATGAATTTCATGGCGAACTGGCACTGTCCGGACAGCTGCGCCCGGTAAACGGCAGCCTGCCGGCTGCGCTTGGCGCCCGTGCCAGCGGCCGAACGCTGGTTCTGCCTAGCAGCAATGCTGAAGAAGCCGCGCTAGCCGACAAGGCAAACATCCGTGCAGCCACATGCCTGCTCGAAATCTGTCAGTACCTGCAGAACCAGCGTAAGCTGCGCACGCCGTCTGCCTCCGATGCGAACCAACACGAGCAGGGCCCAATGGCTGACATGTCGGATGTCCGCGGTCAGCATCATGCGCGGCGCGCCCTGGAAATCGCCGCAGCGGGTCGGCATAACATGTTGATGGTCGGCCCTCCCGGCACCGGCAAATCGATGCTGGCCAGCCGGCTGCCTGGGATATTGCCGCCAATGACAGAACAACAAGCACTGGAAAGCGCGATGGTGCATTCGATCAGCCGTCATGGCTTTGATATCAAGCTCTGGAAACAGCGGCCATTTCGTCATCCGCACCACACTGCCTCGGGCGTTGCGCTGGTCGGTGGCGGCTCCAATCCTTCACCGGGTGAAATTTCTCTGGCCCACCACGGCGTCCTGTTTCTCGATGAACTCACAGAATTTCGCCGGGACGTGCTCGATGTGCTAAGAGAACCATTGGAAACCGGTAGTATCACGATCTCGCGCGCCGCCTGTCAGGCTGAATTTCCATCAAGGTTTCAGTTTATAGCAGCGATGAACCCGTGTCCTCAAGGCTACAGCTGCGATGGCAGAGATCTGTGCGAGTGCACTTACGAGCAGCAGAGGCGGCATCGAAATCGAATTTCTGCGCCTTTGCTCGATCGCATCGACATTCATATCGAGGTACCGAAGCTCGATGTCGCCGCACTGAACCGGCACGACCTAGAAACCGAAAACAGTAGAAGCATCAGGAAACGGGTGGTCGCAGCTTATCAAACACAGCTTGAACGCGCCGGCAAGAGCAATGCCGAACTCAGCTCAACCGAGGTCGAGCGACATTGCCGACTAAAATTCAATGAGACAATTCTGCTGGAAAAAGCCATGGAGAAATTGCATCTATCAGCCCGCGCCTACCATAGGATACTGAAGCTGGCGCGTACGATCGCGGACATCGATGGCAGCGACGCAATAGAGCGAGCGCATATCCTGGAAGCGATCTCGTACCGCAGCCTGGATCGATTCACGAATCAATAGCCTCAAATCAAGGGGTCAGACTCGTTGATCATGACGCGCTGCGATGATCAACGAGTCTGACCCCTTGATCTCTCATTTGCTATGCCGGCGCGACACGCGTAACATCAAAATAGAATCCAATGGCACCGCGGGTGAGTACAACGGCAAGTTCGTGTCGGGCCGGGTCGCTCTTTGGAGTGACTCCTGCGTTGCTCCGGCCGATCGCATTCGCTGCCACTCTCGACGCTCCATCTACTCGAAAGGCCGCTGGCATATCAGGTATGCGCTTGACCAAGAACCTATGAAACGGAACCCCGCAGCAAAAAATTTCTATGACGCACACCCCGGTAAAGGCGATCTCAGGCGCGAAGTGATCGACGGCCTGGCCTCCAAACCCAAGAGCATTCCACCCAAATTTTTTTATGACCGCCGCGGATCAGAACTCTTCGATGCGATTTGCGAACTCCCCGAATACTACCAGACACGCACCGAGATGGAGATACTGCGTAACTGCGTGGCAGAGTTGGTCGAACACATAGGCCCGGATTGCCTGCTGGTCGAACTCGGCAGCGGCGCGAGTAAAAAGGTCCGCCTGCTTCTGGAACAATTGCGACCATCCAGTTATCTAGGTGTCGACATATCCAAGGAGTTTCTGCTCCACTCAACCCAGGTGCTGGCATCGGATTATCCCTGGCTGGACGTGCATGCGGCCTGCGTGGATTTCAGTCACACGCTGGACATGCCCCATTGCGATGCCTTCGAGCACAAAGTCGCCTTCTTCCCCGGTTCAAGCATCGGCAACTTTGACCCAAACGGCGCGATCGAATTGATGAAGCGAATTGCACAAATGATGGACATGAATGGTCAGCTGTTGATTGGGGTCGATCTGAAGAAAAATGTCGATATCCTGAATGCTGCGTACAACGATGCGGCAGGCATTACGGCTGATTTCAATCTGAACCTGTTGACGCGTATACGCCAGGAACTGGACAGCGATATTGACCCGAAGACGTTCGAACACAGCGCGTTCTATAACGAGGATCAAGGCCGCATCGAAATGCACCTGATCAGCACTGTAGCTCAACGCATTCGAATCGATGATCACTTCTTTGATTTTGATGCGGGCGAAACCATCCATACCGAGAACTCGTATAAATACACTGTCGAAGAGTTTGCCCAACTCGCTGCAGCGGTGGGATTCAATCAAGAACGGGTGTGGACCGATGAATCCAAGCTGTTCAGCGTGCAGTTATTGAGAACCGTTTGACACCAATAGCCCGCGTTTATTGGAGCGGCTTCAGCCGAATCATGCGTGCAGTCGCGAGAAATTCGCGGCTGAAGCCGCTCCTACGCGGGAACCAATACATCCCGCAGATTTGATTAAGGGGCCAATAAACCTTAAGCTTCCACATCCGTCAAAAAGTACCTGTCAGCCGGTTACTGATAGCTATCGGGTTAGGCGCTCAGCTGGATAGAGTGTCGGCCTCCGAAGCCTGGGGGTGAGTGGCGGGATAGGAGCCACGAACGCGAGGCAGGACGCCGAGCTGGAGGCCCGACAGGGACGTTACTCGCGAACTGATAGATGAAGCGGCCTCACAATATTGCGCCTGTAGCTCAGCTGGATAGAGTGTCGGCCTCCGAAGCCGAAGGTCGCGCGTTCAAATCGCGCCAGGCGCGCCAACAAAA
>JARFQK010000123.1 GCA_029287815.1 Gammaproteobacteria bacterium | reverse complement strand
GCTCGTCGATACCCTGCGCTCGGGCGCGACGCTGGCAGCACCGGTTTTCCAGCAGCAGCGTGGCCATCCGGTCGGCTTCGGCGAACGCTTTTTTTCCGCACTCACAAAGCTGGATGGCGACATCGGTGCGCGCAGCCTTATCGCGCAAAATCACGATCAGTTGGTTATGCTTGCCACCGAGGATAGAGGTGCAATTATGGATGTCGACTCGATGAGGGATCTCGCATGTCAAAGCTGAGATCGGGTTCGCCGTCAAATGCGATCTGAGTGAACGTAATGGTCTCGGCTCAGGTGCGACTTAAATCAGAGCGGGTGGCCAGCAGTCCAACAGTAGGAGCGGCTTCAGCCGCGAATTGCCTGCGATTTTGCCCGCTCGTTCGCGGCTGAAGCCGCTCCTACCCCTTCAGGCTGGCCATTACCCGTTCAGTGCGTCATGTTACACTCCGTGATCGTGATTGAGAACACGCAAAAAGCGGCGCCAATAATCACCGCACACCTGCTGATCCTGATGCTGATGCTTGCGGGTTGTGATCGCGACCGTTCTGACCATAACGGGCCAGAAGGGGCGGTCACGTTAAAGGTCTGGGCACACGCGGGACAACAGGCCGAACGTGAAGTCCTGCAATCGCAGGTTGCGCGCTTTGACCAACGCTCGGACGAAATCGATGTGGAACTGACTTTCATCCCGGAACGGAATTACAACGCACTGGTCCAGGCGGCCGCACTCGCCGGTGACCTGCCGGACGTGCTCGAGTTCGATGGTCCGTATCTGTACAACTATATCTGGCAAGGCCATTTGTTGCCGCTGGAAGATTTGTTACCGACGACGCTGATCGATGATTTGCTTCCGTCCGTGATCAGGCAGGGGACTTACGATCAGCATTTGTATGCTGTCGGTGTATTCGATTCCGGCCTGGGTCTGTACGCACGCAGAAGCGCGCTCGAGGCTGTCGGCGCCCGGCTCCCTGAAAGTGCGGCTGATGCCTGGAGCATCGGCGAGCTCAACGACGTGCTGTCGAAGCTCTCACTGAGGGACAACGACCGCGCCGTGCTGGATCTGAAGCTCAATTATGCGGGCGAGTGGGTCAGTTACGGCTTTTCACCTGTTTTGCAGTCCGCCGGTGCGGATCTGATCGACCGCGAGAGCTATCAGGCCAGCCAGGATGTGCTCAACAACGCAGCTGCGGTTGCCGCGCTGCAGCATCTACAGAACTGGATCATGGCCGGCTACGTCGACCCGAACATCGATGATGCAGCGTTTGTCAACGGTCGCGTGGTGCTGTCCTGGGTAGGTCACTGGGCTTATGCCAATTATAAACAGGCATGGCCGGATGATCTGGTCGTGCTGCCACTGCCAGACTTCGGTCTGGGCAGCAAGACCGGCCAGGGCTCCTGGCACTGGGGCATCAGTCAACACAGCCAACAGCCACGCGCCGCTGCGGCGTTTATCGCTTTCTTGTTGAATACCGACGAGGTTCTGCAGATGAGCAATGCCAACGGTGCCGTGCCGGCGACGCGCACAGCGGTCGCTCGATCCGTCAATTATCGGGAAGGTGGCGAACTCCATCTATTCGCCGAGCAACTGATGCAAGGCGTATCGGTGCCGCGGCCCCGGACACCCGCCTATCCGGTCATTACCACCGAGTTCCAGAAAGCTTTCCAACAGATTCGCAATGGCGCCGATGTCAAACAGGCACTGGATGAAGCTGCACGTAGGATCGATCAGGACATCAGGGACAATCAGGGCTATCGAGCGGTCCATTGATATTGGATCATGGCCGATCAGCTGCACAAGCACGAACATTTGATTGCCCGGCTTTTTGTCTTGCCGGCATTGATCGGTCTGCTGGGCTTTGTGCTGTTGCCGTTCGCGCTTGCCGTAACGCTGTCGTTGACCAATCTGCGACTGGGTTCACCGCTGCCGCTCGAGTTTCTCGGCGTCGAGCAATACCGGCGGATCTTTACCGATTACACCTTCCTGCGCGCGCTGCGGAACACGATGCTGTTTGCGCTGATCATCGTACCTTTGCAAACCGGACTCGCATTGTCACTGGCCTTGTTGATCAACCAGCCACTTCGGGGCATCGTTGTATTTCGCACGGTCTTTTTCATGCCGGTCGTGTTTCCGTTGTCACTGGTGTCGGTCGTCTGGGTGCTGCTGTTTGCCCCGGGTTCCGCGGGGCTGCTCAACAGCCTGCTCGAAATCGTCAGCTTCGGCGCGTGGCAGCCGAAAGATTTCCTGCACGATACCGCATGGGCCTTGCCGGCGATCACGCTGACCTCGGTATGGCAGGGCGTCGGCTTCCAGATGGTAATCCTGCTGGCCGCTTTGCAGTCCATACCTGAGGAACTCTATCAGGCAGCGCGCATCGATGGTGCGAACAGGCGGCAGCAGTTCGTGTTCATAACGTTGCCGCAGCTGCGCAATGCGCTGATTTTCGTGGTACTGGTCACGACAATTCTCGCGTTTCGCTTGTTCGACCAGGTGCAAATTATGACGCAGGGTGGGCCACAGTATGCGACCACGACGATTATGTACGAAGCCGTGAATGCGGCCTTCGCCAGTCAGCAAGTCGCCAAAGGGGCCGCGATGACGGTTGTGTTCTTTGTGCTGGTGTTGTTGCTGACCCTGCTGCAGCGTTTTTTGCTGAGACAGGAGAGGGCCGTTGCATGAAGCGCAAAAGCTTGCTGACTACGCTACTCATCTACTGCACGCTGGTCGGTCTCGGATTGATCTTCTTAGTGCCAATATTGATCATGCTGTCGGGTAGTCTGAAAATTGACACGCGCGTGTTGATCGAAGCAGGCTCGCTAGCGGGCTTGGTACCGGAGCAGCCCAGCCTGGAGAACTACCGGGACGTGAGCACACGCGTCCCGTTCATCCGTTATCTGGTCAATTCGACCTTGATCACGTCGAGCATCGTGCTCACCGGCTTGCTGGTGAATTCCCTGGCCGGCTATGCCTTCGCTCGTCTACAGTGGCCAGGCAGGGACGCGCTGTTGTTCACGGTAATCGCTTTGATGATCATACCGCTGGAGGCTATCGCTGTACCGTTGTCTTACCAGGTCACACTGCTCGGCTGGCGCGACACCTATCTGGTGCAGATCCTGCCTTTCGTAGCCAACGCGTTCTCGATCTATCTGTTTTACAGCTTTTTCCTGGATTTTCCGAAAGAGCTCGAAGAAGCCGCACGCATCGATGGTGCTGGCCCGGTTCGTATCTTCTTCAGTGTCGTTGCACCCAACGCCAAACCGGTGTTCGCTACGGTGGCTATACTGACTTTCCTGACCCAGTGGGGCTCTTTTCTGTGGCCGATGATGGTCACACACAGTGAAGCCGTGCGTCCGTTGCCGCTCGGTATCGCCGCTTTCTACACACTGCCGCCTCTGCAATGGGGCGACATTTTTGCTTTCGGTGTCATGATGATTGTGCCAGTGCTGCTGCTATTCATGGCGTTCCAGCGCTGGTTTATCCGAGGTGTCGCGACCACGGGAGTCAAGGGTTGATGGCTACAATCGCATTCAATCAGGTGAGCAAACGCTACGACGAAAATACAACCGCACTGAATGCGTTGAGCCTGCAAATCGATGACGGTGAATTCATCGTCCTGGTGGGCCCGTCCGGATGCGGCAAATCCACGGTCTTGCGCCTGCTGGCCGGCCTTGAACAGCCATCCGAAGGTGAGATTGCTATTGATGACAAGGTTGTGAATGACCTGATGCCGCAACAGCGCAACATCGCGATGGTGTTTCAGAACTATGCACTGTATCCACATATGAGTGTGCGCGACAACCTCGCGTTTCCGTTGCGGATGCACCACATGGGCAAGCAAGCGATCAACACCAGGGTCAATGAAATCGCGCAGTTACTGAATCTCGCCGAGCTGCTGCAACGACGTCCGAAGCAATTGTCGGGTGGTCAGAAACAACGTGTCGCCATGGGACGAGCATTGGTGCGCGATCCTTCTGTGTTCTTGCTCGATGAACCCCTGTCGAATCTCGACGCCAGACTGCGTAGCCAGATTCGTGCAGACATTGCACAGCTGCAACTGCGGCTGCGTAAGACCACGATTTATGTAACACACGATCAGATCGAGGCGATGACGCTCGGTCACCGGGTAGCCGTAATGAATCGGGGTGAGTTGCAACAAATCGGCACACCGGAACAACTGTATAACAGACCGCAGAATATTTTTGTGGCCAGCTTTATTGGCAATCCCGGTATGAATATCGCCACCACTGAGGTTTTTGCGCAGAACAATGATCTTCATGCAGCCGTTTGCGGGCAGACGCTGCATTTGCCTTCGGCCGTTCAAGGCTATAATGAGCTCTCACGATCGGAGAATGTGGGTTACATCGGCGTTCGTCCTGAAGCCTTTCGTTTGTCGCAAGTAGATGGTTGCGTTGCGCTGAAAGCATACATCTCCGCGGTGGAATACCTCGGGGCCGAATCGCTGGTTTATTTTCACCTGTCCAGCCATGACCACGCTCACGACAACACAACGTGGATAGCACGCATCAACGGCCACGTCGATGCAACGATCGATCAAAGCATCGAAATCTTTCTAGATCCTGGTGCGATCCACTGGTTCAACAGCGATGGCAGTAATGCTATTTTTGATACGTGCCAATCAGTTCAGCCTCGGCGATGATGTGTCCTTGCATCGCGGCCTCCAGTCGATCTTTGGTCGGCTGGCGCAGATTGTCCAGCATACAATCGAGCGCGTACAGCTTATGAATATAGCGATGCCGTCCGATCGGCGGACAGGGCCCGCCGTAACCCGTACGGTTCCAGTCGTTGACACCCTCCAGGGTTCCTGCCGGCAGTTTGTCGGCAATCGTGCGCTCCGGTAGCGCAGTCGCGCTCGGCGGCAGATTATACAGCACCCAATGCACCCAGATACGCACCGGCTTGGCCGGATCAGGGACATCGGGATCGTGAATGATCAAAGCCAGACTACGGGTGCCCTCTGGCACCTGTTGCCATTGCAAAGGGGGAGAGATGTCGTCCCCCTGACAGGTATATTTCTTTGGAATCTCAGCACCGTCATCGAAGACGTCCGAGGTTAGCTTGAAATTCATATCGCTCTCACATGCGTTGATATATCGCCGGTAACTTGTCGAAACTCTGACTAATCCAGAGCTCCCTTGTATTTTATCCGCAGACGCACGCGTTGCAATCAGGATTGCAACGCGTGCGCGCATGATCGATGATAACTGTTGCAACAGACAAAGGCAGGACGATGACGACAACACATTCCGACTGTGCCGAAGCGGCCTTACAGTACGCAAGTTACCGATGGTCCGTGATTCCGATTCGCAGCCGCGACAAACGGCCGATGATCAAATGGCAGATCTATCAGCAACGCCACGCCGAAGCTGATGAAATTCGACAATGGTATCGACGCTGGCCAAATGCGAACGTCGGTATCGTTACCGGGCTGATTTCTGATCTCGTCGTGCTCGATATCGATCCTCGTCATGGTGGTGATCAGAGCCTATCAGTGTGGGAGCGTGAGCACGGCCCTCTGCCTGGTAGCGTGGAAGCACGTACTGGCGGCGGAGGGCGGCATATTTATTTCAAACACCCGGGTGGTGTGATCCATAATCGTGCCGGTCTTGCCAACGGCATTGATCTGCGTGGTGATGGTGGTTGCGTTGTGGCACCACCGTCAATGCACAGCAACGGCCACGGGTATCGCTGGCAAACCGGCCATGAGCCTCAGAATGCAAGACTGGCGGAGATGCCCGACTGGTTGCTCAGTTCCTTGCTGGACCAATCGCGCTCAACCGGGCACAGCATCGCTTACTGGCAGCAGCGCGTCAGACAGGGTGTGACCGAGGGCGAACGCAACAACACGATCGCCTCGCTCAGTGGGCATTTGCTCTGGCATGGTGTCGATGCCGAGGTCGTGATGGAGCTTCTGCTTTGCTGGAATCGGATACGCTGTCGACCGCCCTTGGAAGATGATGAGGTCGTTCGGACCGTGCAGAGCATAACGCACTTACATCAGGCCGAGGATTGACTTCTATGCTGACGGTCGACGGGGCTCAAGGTGAAGGTGGCGGCCAAATACTGCGCACAGCCTTGGCGTTGTCCTTATGCGTCAACCAGCCTTTTCGGATGATCAATATTCGAGCAAGACGGCGCAGGCCGGGGCTGCAATACCAACATCTGGCAGCCGTCCATGCCGCGGCACAAGTGTCTGCGGCTAATGTCAGCGGCGCTACCAAGGACTCCCTGCAACTGACGTTCAAACCAGGCAGGGTCGTCGCCGGCGACTATCGCATCGATATCGGCACGGCCGGCAGCACGACGCTGGTCTTGCAGACGATTATGCCGGCCTTGATGCTGGCGGATTCGTATTCTACGGTGATCATCGAAGGTGGCACGCATAATCCGATGGCGCCACCGTTTGAATTCATGCAGTACGCACTATTGCCACTGCTCCATCGGATGGGCGCAGGTGTCAGGCTGGAGCTGCTCAGGCCGGGCTTTGCACCGGCAGGCGGCGGCCTCATCAAGGCGGGCATCGATCCAACGGTCGCACTCAGACCGCTCAATATCGATAAACGGGGCCGGATTCTGCAGCGTCGTGCCGAAGTCCTGCTCGCGAACCTGCCCGAGCATATCGCCAAGCGAGAACTGGCAGTGATTGTCAGATTAATGTCTTTGAGCGATGAGGACGTGCATTACAAGGTCGATACCCGCGCGGCGGGACCCGGTAATGTCGTTTTGATCATGATTCAGAGCGCAGCGCTTACCGAGTGTTTCAGTGAGTTCGGCAAAAAGGGATTACCGGCGGAGCGCGTCGCGCAGAGGGCAGTCCAGGCTGCTAAGGACTACCTGCAGGCGGATGTGCCGATTGGCCGACACCTGGCCGATCAGTTGCTGGTATTCTTGGCTCTGGCAGGGGGTGGCCGCTTCGCGACGATGCGGCCGAGTCTGCATACGCTGACGACAATCGCCGTGATCCAGTCGTTCATATCGATCGCGATCGACCAGTATCAGATCAGTGATACGAGCTGGCAAATCAGTTTTGATCATTGAACCACGGTGAATTTCGGAGCCGAAGGAATGCTGAGATGTCCATGATACACGCTACGCCCTATGTGCCCGGAGGCGCTCGCGGTACCCTGCAAAAGGGGCCTGAAAAAGCATCGGCTGGACGTATTTGCGTGCTGACGCAGCCTGATCTGGGAGCGCTTCACAGCAGACCATCGGGCATTATCGTTGTCGAAGCCGCGCCGTTTTCACACCCGATGCTTCATCTGTTGTCACGGGGCGTACCGACGGTTTTGATCACCGAGGAAATGAGCGGCAAGCTTGCCTACGGCGAGGAAGCTTTTGTCGACGGGTTCGCAGGCAGGATCATTCAGCCGGCGCCTACGGACATCGAAGCGAGACCAGCACCGACGCCACCAGCGGTCGGCCAGGCAATAATACTCTCAGATCGCAGCGAACTCCTGCTTCGCGCGAGCATCTTCGATTACAGGGATGCATCACTGGCAGTCAATCAGGGTGCCGCTGCGCTTGGCCTGGTGCGGACGGAGTTCATGATTCCGGAAGACGGCCGCGTGCCCGATGAACGCTTCTATGAAGAAACCCTGCTTGATCTTTGTAGTTCAGCTCTACCCCTGGCGGTGACCCTGCGTCTACCCGATATCACCCAGGACAAACCGGTACCGTGGCTCGACTCCACTCAAGCCAACGACAGACCATTGGGTATGCAGGGCGTGCGCCTGTATTCGAGCGATCCGGTGCACCGGGCCGTGAATGCGTTGATAAAAGCAGTAAATCATATAAGTGAAGACTATTCTGTCAGTCTGCTGCTTCCTTATGTCACGCGGTTGGACGAATTCAGCGCCTGGCGCCAAGAAATCGCGCAAATCCTTCATCGTGTCATACCGATCGGCGCGATGGCGGAAACGCCAGCTGCAGTTTTGGCCATGCCTCACTGGTTCGAGACCGCTGATTTCGTTGCCATTGGCTGTAATGATCTGATGCAGTGCTTTTTCGGGGCAGATCGGGATCTTGCCGAGGCACGTAACTACCTGGATGCCTATTCGCCCGAGTTGTACCGATTCCTCCAGCAAGCCGCAAGCGGGGCCGGCGGTCATCTCCACAACGTTCAAGTTTGTGGACAGCTGGCACTGATGCCCGGCGTACTGCCTGTTCTGCTTGGGATAGGGTACCGCGTCTTCTCGGTGGCGCCAATCATGATCCCGTACCTCGCTGATTTTGTTCAGCGAATCGACATAGCGCAGGCGCAATCGCTGGCCCGACAGGTTTGTGAAGCACGGACGACTGCCGAGGTCCGCGCTCTACTATAGGCTATATCAGGCTATATCGACTTCAACCACTGCGCGAGTTGCTGTTCATATTGCGGCTGGCTGAGCAGGAAACCGCTGTTGTGATCGCCGCGCATGCGGATGAATTTTTTGGGAGGGTTCGCAGCCCGATAGACGTTTTCGCCCAGATGAAACGGCATGATCTCATCCTCCGGGCTGTGCAGCACCACAACAGGATAATCCACCCGCTGGATATAGTCGGAGGTATTGAAGTCGTAGCGCATAACGACGACGCGAGACAGAATCTTGAAAACATCCTGGGCGAAGTCACGCGCCGAACTGAGCGTCGACTCGAGGATCAATCCGCGCGCATCGACCTCGGAGGCCAGCTTCGCCGCGACAACACCGCCAAGCGACCGGCCGAAGATCAATATCTGCTCGCCGCTGTATCCGCGCGTTTCGGTCAAATACTGCCATGCAGCGGCCGCATCTTTGTACAAACCCGATTCGTCTGGGCTGCCCTGGCTTTTGCCGTAACCGCGGTAATCGATGATGAAAACATTCAGGCCGAGCCGATGGAATATCTCGATCGATTCGCGTCGATGCGAGATGTTGCCTGCGTTACCGTGGAAAAACAGCAGCACCTGTTCCGAGCCCGGCGCGGCGATGTACCAGCCGTGCAACTCGATATCGTCAGCGGTGGTGAATACGACCTCTTCGTGGTCCAGGCCCCATTGCGCCGGCGTCTGGCTGACTTCCTTGATGGGAAAAAAGATCATGTGTTTTTGCTGAAGATACATCAAGCCATTCAACAGCAGCACACCGACGATGATCGTTGTCAGGAGACTGGCCATGGTTTCTTTCACTGAGGTGCATTTTCATTGATATTTCAATCGCTTGATCATGATACCAAAGCTCTTGGCTGAACCCCAGCGTCGGTCGAGTGATTCCGGCTGATATCACCGCGGAGGCGCAGAGCAAAGTGGCGATTATGCATGGCAACAGGCCATCCAATGCGGCACGTGAGCGGCGACCGTCAACATTCAGAAGCCGCTAGCCCAGCATTTCTCTGCGACTCCGCGTCTCTGCGGTTCAAATAATTGCAGCGCACAGGCGAGAATCATGCATTTGAGGAGTGCGTGACAGACCATTGCGAGGTACAAAGAGATCAATTCCGAAATGGCGAAAAAGTGAAACTCATCGCCGCGTAGTGCTCGCGTCGACGCGGTTTCGCGCTTCCTGAGGGTTGTGTAAATGTCATTTCCCTCTGCTAAGCCTTCTTCGTGTAAGATTCGGCCCAATCGGTTCAGAATGATTCAAATGCAGTGGAGACGACTATTATGCAGATTCCATTACAGATTACCTTTCGGGATATGGAGCCATCAGAGGCTGTCGAGGCAGCGATCCGGGAAAAGACAGAGAAGCTGGAGCAGTTTGCAGACATTATGAGCTGTCGCGTCGTGGTCCAGATGATCAACAAGCATTCGCACAAGGGTACGCTCTATCAGGTTTCGATCGACCTCACCGCGCCGG
>JARFQK010000221.1 GCA_029287815.1 Gammaproteobacteria bacterium | reverse complement strand
GATGTCGCGTTCTGGAAACCTGATCCTGTTGAGTGACTTCCTGCGTGACGATGCGATGGTCGACGACCTCCGCCGTTTGCGGGCCGGCGTTTCATCTGCGCGGGCCATTCAGGTGTTGGCCAGGAACGAAACCGCCGTTGACGCCAGCGGACCCGCGCGACTCTATGACATTGAGAGCGGCGTCGAGCGACGACTAACGCTGTCTCCGGCGGCGCAATCGGCAGCAGATGATGTACTGCGAGCACATGGCCAGCGGCTGCGTCACCTTTTCGCGGTACTCGACATGCCGTTCAGCACCTGCGTCGCAGGCGACGACTGGGAGAGCGTGTTGGCGGCACACCTGGGGGCCTGACAATGGCGGGCCTCAGTTTGCCATGGTGGCTCATCGCACTGGCTGTGATTCCGCTGATTCGCTGGCTGCACCGCTGGCAAGCGCCGCTGAGCGAAACACCGGTGAGTGCGGTTTTCCTCTGGGAAACAGCGGCATCCATCGGTGCCGGCGGTGAGGTGTCGCGCAAGCCCGAGGCGGCCTGGCGCCGGCGTGCGCTGATTGCTGCCCTCCTGGTAGTGGCACTCGCGGAACCCTGGTGGCAGCGCGCTGTGGGTCCTGTCACCGTCTGGATTGACGATTCACTCAGCATGTCCGCCATAGAGCGGGAAGATTCGCGGCTTGCCAACGGCCTCGCTATTCTCGAGCAGGCCCTGCAGGACTCGGATACTCGAAGCGTCACACTGCGGTCCTTGTCCGACCCTGCCAAAGCGCTTTTAGGCAACGATCCACGGGCCTATGACGCACGTACATGGCTGGCCGCGAGTCCGGGAAATCCTCAACCGCTGCCCGCTGCCTTGTTGAATCCGGACGCGGCTCACTGGCTGTTAACAGACGGTGCGGATGAGCGCCTGGTTGACTGGGCCGCCAATGCGCCGCTGACGCGGGTCATTACCGTTGGCGAGGGCACGGAGAACACTGCGGTTACGCGACTCGCAGCCCGACCTGACCTGGAGACGCCGGGCTCCGTTCACGTACTCGCGAGCGTGTCGAATCAGGGCGACCGGGAGGCAATTCGACGTCTTCGCATTGAGTCAGGGGCCAGAATCCTGGAATCACGAACGCTGACGCTTCATCCGGGTGAAACGCGCCATTTGACGGCAACATATGCTCTTGGTGGCGCAGGACTCACTGCATCGCTGGATCCCAATGACGCAGTGTCTTTGGACGACTCGCTTACATTGGCAGCTTCGGCGATCGCCAGAGTTCCGGTTCACCTTGATGCGGCTTGTCCCGGGGAGCTGTCCATGGCTATCAGGTCACACCCGGTATTGGTGCCGGTCGCAACCAGCGGGGCCGCCCAGCTGCAGGTGATTTGTTCGGACGGCCCGCTGCTCGCTGAGGCAATTCTGCGAGTGCACGTTTCGGGTTCGGAGCCTGCCACCGGACCACTCGTCTGGCAGCCCGGAGCGGGCCGGCTGCAGGAACTTAATCTTCCATGGGAGTGGATCTCGGTGGCCACTTGGGATGCTGAGCTCGACGGTGAATTCGAGACATTGCTTGCGACGGGCGAGAAACCGCTGGTGATCCGTCGCCCGGGCACGATGAGCGTGGTTGAAACCGTACTCGATATGTCGCGACCGAGCTTCTCGCACCAGCCGGAGTATGCCGTTGTGGTCGCTGGCCTCATCGATCTGGCTCTGAATTATCCTTTACTCGACAGCGCCGTGATATCCACGATCGATCCGATCGCCTCGCGCATCGTGCCGGCGGAGTTGCCCGTCAAGACGTTCACGGGATCTTCCAACGGTGTCACCCGGTAATCATTGTCAAACGTATTCCTTGCACTTGCGATTCTTGTGCTGCTCACTGACATCATTCTCGTGTGGCGTGCACGCAGAGAGGCGAGACGTGCGTAAGTTCGGAAAACGCCACCTGATGATCGCCGGCCGCGGCCTGGTGTTGTTTCTGATCATTGCCGGGCTGCTGCTGCCGGGTCCCGGTAACGAGTCCGAAAATTCCCGTGTGCTCGTCCTGGTCGATCAGTCCGACAGGGTTACATCCACTGCCATAGCGCGGGCGCGAGAGCAGCTTGCGGCTGACCTCAAACCATTCGCAAAAGACCTGGTCATTGATACTTTCGATTTTGGCAAAGAGGGAGGCCTGGCTGAAGCCGTTTCAGAAGCATTGCAGGAAAGCTTGTGGCGCCTGGAGCCACAGGATCGAAACGGCATTGTCATAGCCTCCGACGGACAATGGGAGCCCGAGGTTGAATCGTTGTTGAGTCGCATGCGCGAGGCTCGAGTTCCGGTCTACTGGTTGGCGGTGAGTTCGGACGGCATCAGGCCGCGCATCACGCGGATAGATGCTCCAGCCCGTGCCCGCGCCGGTCAGCGAATTCAGGCGTCCATCGAGGCGGAAGTTCCCAGCACAGGCAGGTACTTCGTCGAGTTGTTTTCTAATGACGAACCGGTCGGACGCTTTTCGCTGGCAGGCAAAGACAGAGCCGTGTTCCCGCTCACGGTTCCTGCGGGTGGTGCAATGCGACTCGACGTGGATTTGTATGATGAGGACACAGGGCAGGTTGTCGACCGCCTGCGTGCGGGTGCGCTGGTGAACATCACTTCGGCGCCTGAGTTGCTGGTCATTGCCAGGGGCTATTCGCCCATTGCTGCCAGTCTCGTGGCAGGCGGCTGGTCGATTACGCATATTTTGCCGAATGAGTTTGCAGGATTGGATGCCCCGATATCTCGTTTCAGCGCCCTGATCCTGGACGATGTAGCAGCGACCGACATGGCGGCAGAGGACTGGGTGGAGATTACGGACGCCGTACGCAATGACGCCCTTGGGTTGTTGGTGCTCGGCGGGCCAGACTCTTTTGGACTGGGGGCGTATCGCGAATCTGTCCTCGAGCAGGTGTTGCCGGTGGTTTCGGAGCCGCCCGAGGATGAAACGCCTGCAAGCATATTTTTTCTCGTCGACATATCGGGCAGCATGGGGCGCCAGCCGGGGGGGATAGAGGGGTTGCGTACTGCCCGGGATGCCATAATTTTCACGGCATCGGCATTGCGGCCGGCAGACCGCGTGGGATTGATCGCCTTCGATGTTGAGGCGCGGCAGCTCCTGGCGCCAACCACACGAGGTGACCACGCGGCTGCGATCAACAGCGTATGGCCAGGACAAGCCAGTGGTGGCACCAGTGTCATACCCGCCCTGGATCTTGCTCGCGCGGCGTTCGCGAAGGAGCAGGCGGAGCAGAAGCTCCTGCTGCTTGTGACCGATGGGATGTTGAAGCCCGAAGATCTGAGCGAACTCCAGACTTGGCTAAGCACAGACGATCTTGAGTTCATTGCGATGATCGTATCCGACGGACAGACCGAAATACCGTTGTCGCGTGTCGAACTCGGCGACCGTGCAACGCTGTTGATGATTGACGACGTTATTCGGTTGCCGGCGCTGATGAGAAAAGAGGTAGAGAACCGCAGGACAGCCGTCGTGACCGATCGAACGAGACCCGTGGTGATTTCCGCTCCACCTGTTTCCGGACTCTCTTCCGACTGGCCGTCACTTGACGCATTTGTCCTTACGCGTGCGCGACCAGAGGCGACGGTTATGCTCGCCGGCAATCATGGGGAACCGCTGCTCGCGGCCTGGACAGCAGGTGCAGGTAGAGTGGTCACGCTGACCGGTGGACTAAATCAATGGGCAACGGATTGGCTCGAATGGTCTCATTGGCCCGTGCTGGCGGCAGGCCTTGTGAACTACATCGCCGTGACAGACGCCGGGTCGACAAAGCTCCACACCGCTCATGAGTCATCAAATCGCCTCTCGATCGTGCTGGACACCGGAGATGTTCAGGATATGACGGACTCATGGCGCGTGCGTCTCGTGCCGCC
>JARFQK010000158.1 GCA_029287815.1 Gammaproteobacteria bacterium | reverse complement strand
AGGCGCGAGTATCGAGCATGCGCGAACTGTGGCTGTGAACACATTGGTCATGTTTGAGATCTTTTATCTATTCAATTCACGTTATATCACGGCCTCCGTATTCAACCGAGCTGGATTGACAGGTAACCGTTATGTGCTGATCGCCATCGCGGTTCTCGTCATCTTCCAATTAGGTTTTACTTACCTTGCCCCGATTCAGTCTTTATTTGGTACAACAGCGATCGATTCTGATATTTGGTTACGCATCCTGCTTGTTTCCTCATCGGTATTGTTTTTGGTTGAGTTGGAGAAGTATTTTGTGCGACACAGAGTTCGTAATCACTAGGACCGGTGCGGCGGGTGACGTTTGCGACGGGGTCGCACCTGGACGCTGCGACGGGGTCGCACCTGCGTAACTAATTGATAATATTGCGATCTACCAAAGGAATACTCCGTTTTCTGCGCTTAAAGCCTCCATTTTGGGTGCAAAATGGGCTGTATAAGGCATACCAGGTTCTTGCAATGCATAAGCATCCTTCCCATCGACCATCGACGTGCGACGCTGCCGGTTGAGAAATGCGGGCTAGCGGTTGACGCGAAAAGCCTAGAATGGGTAGGGTACTGCTAAGATGAATCCAACTCTGACTTCTAACTAACGGGTATTCCTGCCATGAAGCTATCATCCATAACCGCTGCGCTGTGCCTGACGATGCTTTCGTTTTGGGTACACGCACACAATGTCACAATCCCAAAAGACATCAGCGAGCTTGCGCTAAAGAAAGTTACCGATGATGTGTACGTGATTCATGGTATCCAGGGCTTACCGGAAAAGCAAAACAAGGGCTTTATCAGTAATTCAGGCATCGTTGTCTCCGATGACGGCGTGGTAATCATCGACAGCGGCGGTAGTCTGCAGATCGGTGAAATGATTCTGCAAAAGATCAGCGAGGTGACAGACAAGCCGGTCGTCGCGGTGTTCAATACCCATGTTCACGGTGACCACTGGCTCGGCAACGTGGCAGTGCGCAACGCCTTCCCAGACGCGCGTCTCTATGCCCACGAGCGTGCTATCGAGCGTTTGAATAGCGGCGAGGCCGAACAATGGCTAGACATCTTTGGTTCAGCGATGGGCGATGCAATCGAAGGCACGCGAGCTGTTGTGCCCGACACCGCGCTCAAGGGCGATGAAACGCTGAAGATTGCTGGCAATACCTACAAGATGCATCATACCGGCAAGGCTCATACCGACAGTGACATCATGATCGAACACCCTGCCAGTAAGGTGTTGTTCGCCGGCGATATCGTCATCTACGGCAGTACGGTATCTGGTGCGCGGCCGGAGGATTTCAGCGCGAAGGGACAGATAGCCGCTGTCGAGTATGCGCTTGGACTTCCCGTGGATATCTATGTGCCGGGCCATGGCCCAACCGGTGATCGCGAGATACCCGAAGCCACCCTGCGTTTCCTCGAAGTGTTGTATGAAAGCGTGCAGACCTATTACGATGAGGGCCTCGCCGATTTCGAAATGCGCGACAAGGTCGTTGCGGATCTTGCCGAGTTCTCCGGCTGGTCCGGCATGGACCGAATCGGTCGCCTGATCAGCTTCGTTTACCAGCAGGTGGAAGCCGCGGAGTTCGAGTAGCGATAACCGTGCGTCCAGTCGGTGACTACAGGTGGCCAACCTTGACGAGTATAAGCGTCGCTTCTTTCACGTAAGGAAAGTGCACGCTCATATGTGGACTGCGAATCCAGCTACCCTCGGGATATTCGCCATGTTCGTCGATAAAGCGGCCCTTCAGTACGACGATCTCTTCACCGCCGTAATGCGTGTGTTTCTGGAACACCTCGTTCTTCGGCCAGTAGACCAACGCGGTGTTATCGCCTTCGTAACTGTGCAGCGGGCACACGCGCAGGTTACCGAGGCCCGGGTCCCATGACTGGTCTTCGGGCCGAAGCACGACCCGACCACTATCACCCGGTTTGAACTGGTCGAGCTTGACGAACAGGGTGCAACCCTGCTCGGTAAAGGGGGTATGCGCGGAACCGGGCGGATTACGAAGATAAGTGCCCGCCGGGTAATCGCCATGTTCGTCCGAAAACACGCCATCGATTACGTAGATCTCTTCACCTAGTGGGTGGATGTGCGGCGGGAAATATGATCCAGGTGCGAAGCGCACGAAACTTGTGGTGTGGCCAGACTCTTCCGCCTCGCGTTCGAGATGCACACGCGATACGCCATCGGACGGGCTTTGCACCCATTCCTGATCTTGCGCGAGACTCAGCGCCACGCGGTCAAAGTCCATGTTGAGCAGGAGATTTTGGCTCACGACCTCACCTGAGTCCGAACCCTTCGTTTACGATTAATTCCTGGTCTATGCGCCGAAACACTTAATTATCCAGGTATTTCAGTCGGTCGTTGAGTTCGTTCTGTGACAGGATCACGTCCGTCATCGTGCCATCACCATCTTTCCCCAAAATCACGGCTTTACCGGATACCGGGATCAACTTGTCGATCTGGAAACGCCCTGCAGATTGCCTGAGGAAACACTCTTCATCGAAATAGATCGTGTTGCGATCATCAATAGCATCGGACTCGATCGTCTCGTAGCCAATAATTGTCTTGATGTCCCGCTCGTCGCTTATCTCGACAGCATCTACAGTCTTCTGAACCGGGTCGATACACCATCCGCGCATGCCAAAACTCCTCTCTGCTCAATTTGCAGTAAGCGTAGTGATAAAACCCCTGTGACACAAATCGTTTATCCCTACGGACCCGATTGATAGAGACTATTGCTGCAATAAGCAGTAGGCGCCAGGTTCCTTAGCCCGCATGTTGCACGAAGGATTTGGATTTTACGGGCAAGCTGGCAAAGCAGGTTGGACGATCGCGCGCAGATTCATAGCCTTAGCTATGGATCAAGGGCGATCG
>JARFQK010000092.1 GCA_029287815.1 Gammaproteobacteria bacterium | reverse complement strand
ACTGGATGGGTCGTTTATCGGCGAAAAGGCATTGTCCGAACCACTGATCGTCAACGGCGTCGGCCTGGTCACGACCTATGTCCCCGAAGATCTGAACCCGAACCCGCTGTCCTGCACGCCCAAAGCGGGCACCGGCACGGTCTATTACATCAATATCACCGACGGCACACCGACGTTCAATATCGCTGGCACGGTCGACAGGACGCGCGAGGACCGTAAGGAGTTTCTGAAACGAGGCGGCATACCGCCCTCGCCTTCGATTATTCTGACCGAAGGCGGCACGCCGACGATGTGCGTCGGTACCGAGTGCGGCTCCGTCAGAATGCACCTCGGCCTGCAGAAGATGTACTGGTCCGAGATCGAGCAATAAGAAGAGCCCGGATGGAGTGAAACGGAATCCGGGGTTGTGCTTGCATTGCGATACCTCTCCCTGGATTCCGCTGCGCTGCATCCAGGCTACACGGGTATAAATTGATTCACTGGCGCAAGGTTCAAAAGATTGCCGCGCCGCTGTCGCTCCTCGCAATGACAGCTTGAACCGAATATTTCTCAAGCAAGTGCAAGATTCGTCTGATCCGATATCGTTCAAGCGCTACCCCGGTCGATTCAGCCCCACGATCGGTTTCTGCAATTGCCGCAAATGTCGCCGTTTTGTTGTTATTGCCGCGCTGTTGTCTATTATCTATCCAAGAGCGGTTCCAGCTAAAAACACAGCTGAGAGTGGCCATAACAAGAAAAAGCCAAGCAAATCGGCCGTTTGTCTGCGATATAAACCTGTCCGTCCCGATAGCGCTGTTAATCGAAATTTTCTAGCTTACATTATGATTATGAACAAATCACACGGATATACGCTGATCGAATTGATGGCCATACTTGCGGTGGTCTCGATTCTGGTGACCGTCGGATTGCCACTGATGAATGTGTTCTTCGAGAGCAATCGCATGGTCAGCAACACCAACGATTTAGTCGCCGGTCTGCACATCGCGCGCAGTGAGGCGATCAAGCAGCAGATGCGCGTGACCCTGTGCCAGAGCGCTGACACGGCTTCCTGCTCCGGGACCGGGCAATGGGAAGACGGCTGGATCGTATTCCAGGACCCGAACGGGAACAACACCGTCGATGGCGGCGAAAGGATTTTGCGCGTGAACACCGGCGCTTCCGGTAATCGAGTCACGATTCGCAGCAACGACGCGGGCAACCTGATCGCCAACGCGGTCACGTTCACTTCAAGAGGCCTGCCCAAAGCACTCAACGGCGGTTCGCTGACGGGCACGTTCAGAATCTGTGATGGTCGCGGCAGGAAAGTCAATGCCGATGGCGACACCACCGTGGCACGTGGTGTCAATCTGAGTCCGTCGGGAAAAGTACGTTCTACCAATCAACTGGCAGACATCGTTTCCTGTCCATAGAGCGGGTGGAAAGTGAACATGTATAGAATCAACAGACATACGCAAAAAGGTTTCTCGCTGATCGAGGCGCTGGTTGCATTTCTGATCCTGTCCGTCGGTATGCTCGGCATTGCTTCGTTGCAGACCGCATCACTGAAGTCGGGCCATACCGCGGCTATGCGAACAGTGGCTGTGATGAAGGCCGACGAGATCCTGGAGAGCATGCGCTCCAATCTGGCCGCGTTGCATGATTACACTGCCGGTACGGCGGATATGGGAACCGACAACGGCTGCAGCCAGACCACAGTGGCGTCAGCCACCTGCACACCGACGCAATTGGCGCGCGATGAAATCTTTCGCTGGAAGCGTTCACTGATCGAAGCCTTACCGAACAATGCGTCGACCACGGCCAGTGTCGTGGTGACACCGCCGGTAGCACCGTCAACCATGACCACGGTCGTGGTTACGATCAACTGGAGCGAACGTGACGTGGAAAACGCGGGCTCAACCAACATGAATTACTCGGTAGCTGTACAGATGGAGCGAACGTGACGTGGAAAACGCGGGCTCAATCAACAGGAATTACTCGGTAGGGGTACAGATGTAAGCCACAGGTTGCGAATGATTATGATCGATAACACAAACAAGATGAACAAACTGCAGCAAGGCTTCTCGCTGATCGAGATGATGCTGGCGATGTTGATCGGCATCATCATCATGGGCGGTATCCTTACTGTCTACGGCAATACCCGTGATCTGCAGCGAAGCAGCGAGGACCAGGTCAACCTGGTCACCGACGCGCGTTTCGCGATGGAAACCATCGGTTACGATCTGCGCCATGCCGGTGTCTTCGGTGGCACCAACGTGACCGATCTGATCACCTGCCGCACAGGCGATGCCAGCTGCCCTTCGGCGCTGCCGGCGGCAACGGGAGATTGCCAGGCCATGTGGTATACCGATATTTCACAACCGATCTTCGGCAGCAACAACACGGTACCGCCGGGCTATACCTGCATTGCAGACTACGAGCCGAATACAGACGTGCTGGTCGTTCGCTATGCGGATTCGAATCCGGTCGAGACCGCAAGTCTGGTGTCCGGTACCACCTATGTGCGCAGCAACTATCAGGGCGGTTGGGTTTTTGTCGGTACCGCGCAGCCGGTGATACCGGATGACAGCGGAAACCTGACAGCCAATCACCAGTTGTATTCGCGCGCCTATTACATCAGCAACTTCACCAATACGCCGGGTGACGGCCAGCCTGCGCTGCGCCGGGTCGACCTTATCAACGGGCCGCAGATCCAGGATCAGTTGATACTGCCGGGAGCAACGAATTTGCAGATCCAGTACGGTGAGGATCTGGACGGTAATGGCTCGATCGATGAGTTCAACAACGCCGATGCGGTCACCGATTTCAGCAAGGTCTATGCGGTGCGCTTATGGGTGTTGATCAAAACCGAGCGCGAAGAACAAGGGCTCGACACCGCCAAAACTTACACGATTGCGGGCACGACGGTGAACACGCCAAATGATGGTCATCGCCGCCTGCTGGTCAGCAGCGTGATCAAGATGCGCAACATGGTCAAAGTCGATGAACTCGCAGCTGCGGGGAGTACGCCATGAGATATATCCGTCCACAACATCTGAACAAGCAGCAGGGTGCCGTACTGGTGATGGCACTGGTGATTCTGACGGTGCTGACGTTGATCGGCATGAGTTCGATGAGTTCCTCGACGCTGGAGCTCAAGGTTGCCGGTAACACCCAGCAGCACGACACGGCATTCCAGGTGGCACAAACGCTGATCGATCTCACGGCCTCGGAAGACCCGGCGAACACCAACAATTATCAGGTATTCAAGGTCGATCCGGATGCGCCCGGGTTTGAACAGATCATCAATTATTCTTCTATTGACGGTGAGGCCACTGCGCAGGCCAGCACGATCTGGGTCGGGTGCAAGAACAACATGGGCAGCAGCCTGGAAGAGGGCAAGGCGCCGGCCTCGAACTTCTTCACGGTCACCGCAACAGGACAGACGATTACCGGCTCATCGTCGTCGGTTCAGGTACAGGGTTTGCGTTTCCCGTCAGCCGCCTGCGCCAGAGATCTGTGATGAGCCGATTGGAGCAGAGGGTGAAGACCATGCGAA
>JARFQK010000415.1 GCA_029287815.1 Gammaproteobacteria bacterium | reverse complement strand
AGGTAGGAGATAGCGTCGTGCGCGGCCAGACGATTTCCAAGATGGGGTCGACCGGGCGCTCGACCGGTCCCCATGTGCATTACGAGGTGCTGCTGAACGACCGCCAGATCGACCCCATTCGCTTCGTCCAGTCCAAAGCCGAAGCCTGACCGCAAGGGGAAAAGGGGACGTTACCCTTTATCCCCTTTATCTCGGGCGATAAAGGGTAACGTCCCCTTTTCCCTTTGCCTCCTTTTGCCAATGACCGGGAGACCAATCTCGGGCATAATATAGTCTTTTTGTTTCAAGCACTGCAACTCGCTGATATTTTAAGAACAGAGCTATGATTTCGAATCTCGCAAGCAAGATATTTGGTAGCCGTAACGAACGCATCATCAAACGGCGCCGCAAAACGGTCGAAGTGATCAATCGGCTGGAGCCCGAGTTCGAAAATATGTCTGACCAGCAACTGGCAGCAAAAACCCTCGAATTCCGTGAGCGGTATCAAGCTGGTGAAAGCCTCGAACAGTTGTTGCCCGAGGCGTTTGCAACGGTCCGAGAAGCCGGTAAACGCGTGCTCAATATGCGCCATTTCGATGTACAGTTGATCGGTGGAATGGTCTTGCACAGCGGCAAGATCGCCGAGATGCGTACCGGTGAGGGCAAGACGCTCGTCGCGACGCTGGCAGCGTATTTGAATGCGATACCAGGAAACGGTGTCCACGTCATTACGGTCAACGACTATCTTGCCAGTCGTGATGCGGAATGGATGGGCCGGTTGTACAACTTTCTGGGTATGACGACTGGTGTCAGTCTGAACGGCATGGACCATGGTCTGAAGAAACAGGCGTATGCGGCAGATATCACCTATGGCACCAATAATGAGTTTGGTTTCGATTACCTGCGCGACAATATGGCGTTCACTGCGGAAGAAAAGGTGCAGCGAGACCTGAATTTCGCGATCGTCGACGAGGTTGACTCGATTCTGATCGACGAAGCCCGGACGCCGCTGATCATTTCCGGCGCGGTCGATGAGAGCAGCGATCTGCACCAGCGCTTCAAGGTCATTGTCAAACAATTGGAGCGAGGTGCGATGACCGCCAAGGATGAGCCCGAGGAAGGCGATTACTATGTCGATGAAAAAAACCGTGCGGTTCACATTACCGAGCAGGGGCACCAGCGCGTTGAACAAATACTGATCGATGAGAACATCCTTCCAGCCAACGAAAATCTCTACAGTGCCAAGAACATCAATCTGTTGCATTATTTGAACGCCGCGCTGCGAGCGGATGCGCTGTTCGAACGCGATGTGCACTACATCGTCAAGGACAATCAGGTCGTGATTGTCGATGAGTTCACCGGCCGTACGATGCCGGGAAGGCGCTGGTCCGAGGGCCTGCACCAGGCGGTAGAGGCCAAAGAGGGCGTGCCAATACAGAAAGAAAACCAGACCCTGGCTTCGATCACCTTTCAGAACTATTTCAGGCTCTACGAAAAGCTCTCCGGTATGACCGGAACAGCCGACACCGAAGCCCCGGAGTTGATGCAGATCTACAACCTTGAAGTTGTGATTATCCCGACCAACAAGGAAATGATCCGCGCCGACAAAACCGACCAGGTGTTCCTGTCCAAGGACGAAAAGTACGACGCCATCGTCACTGACATCAAAGACTGCATCGCGCGCAAGCAGCCGGTGCTGGTCGGCACCGCATCGATCGAGGTCTCGGAGGTGCTTTCCAGGTCGCTGACCAAGGAAGGTATAAAGCACAACACCTTGAACGCGAAGCAGCACAAAAACGAGGCCCACATCATCGAGCAGGCCGGACGCCCTGGTAATGTGACTATCGCGACCAATATGGCCGGTCGCGGTACCGATATCGTACTTGGCGGTAATCTCGAAGCCGAGTTGAACAGCAAACCGGACATGTCCGACGAAGAAAAACACAAGGTCACCGAGGCCTGGCATGAACGCCACCGTACGGTAATCGATGCTGGTGGTCTGCACGTGATTGGCAGTGAGCGACACGAATCACGTCGGGTCGACAATCAATTGCGTGGTCGTTCCGGACGCCAGGGCGATCCGGGTTCCAGCCGTTTTTACTTGTCACTGCAGGATGACCTGATGCGTATCTTTGCGTCCGACAAAGTCGGCGGGTTGATGAAGAAGCTCGGCATGGAGTCCGGAGAGGCGATCGAACATCCCTGGGTGACGCGAGCCATCGAGAACGCCCAGCGGAAGGTCGAGGGTCACAACTTCGATATTCGCAAGCAGTTGCTCGAATACGACGATGTCGCCAATGATCAACGCAAGGTGATCTACGCTCAACGCAATGAAATGATGTCGTCGGACGACCTGTCCGAAATCGTGCGCAATATCCGTGAAGACGTCGTCAACGATATCGTAACGGATTACATTCCACCCGGAAGCCTCGATGAACAATGGGATCTGGATGGCCTGCAGGAGGCCATCGACAGCGAGTTTGGCCTGAATATGCCAATCAAACAGTGGCTCGACGACGATGCCGACCTGAACGAACAGGGCCTGCGCCAGAAAATATTGGATACGCTGGTCGCGGAGTACACAGCCAAGGAGGAGGTTGTTGGCGCCGAGGGCATGCGCCAATACGAAAAGTATATCCTGCTGCAGGTGCTGGACAAATTATGGAAAGAGCACCTGGCTGCGATGGACTACCTTCGCCAGAGCATTGGTCTGCGCGGTTATGCACAGAAGAACCCGAAACAGGAGTACAAGCGGGAGTCCTTCAATATGTTCACCGAGTTGCTTGATCGCATCAAGCATGAGGCTGTGAGCATCCTGTCGAAGGTACAGATTCGTGCCCGCGAGGAGGTCGAGGATCTCGAACAGCAGCGGCATCAGCAACCGCAAAACGTAAGTTACCAGCACCAGCAGGCAGCGGCTATGCAGGACAACGCACAGGCTGAAGGCAGTGCGGCCGAGGCTGCGCCGCCGCCACAGCAACCTTATGTTCGCGGTCAGCGCAAGCTCGGGCGTAATGAACCCTGCTGGTGCGGATCCGGCAAAAAGTTCAAACACTGTCACGGCAAGCTTGAGTGATGGCGGTTGGTTTGTCGCCGCCGCGGAGCGTGTGTGCTGTACGCGGTGTGCAGTTGGCCACGGCCGTCGCCGGCATCAAGCCCAACCAACAGCCAGATCTGGTGTTGGTGACTTTCGATCCCGGTACCGTTTGTGCGGGGGTTTTCACTCGCAATGCGTTCTGCGCGGCCCCGGTGATTGTCGCGAAACAGCACTTGGCGCAGCCCGAATGCAGGGCCTTGCTGCTCAATTCGGGTAACGCCAATGCGGGCACCGGCAAGCGCGGCCTGGGTAATGCACGGCGTTGTTGTGAACTGGTTGCCGACGTTCTTGACTGTAAATCGGATCAGGTGTTGCCATTTTCGACAGGCGTGATCGGCGAAGACCTGCCGATGGCCAGGATGGAGGCTGCGATCAAAAACCTTCCAGGCAGGCTCTCGGCCGACGCATGGTTGCAGGCGGCCGAGGCGATCATGACCACAGACACGGTCGCAAAAGCATGCTCACGCCGGGTTAAAATCAACGAGACGGAGATAACGATAAGCGGCATTGCGAAAGGGGCGGGGATGATTCGGCCCGATATGGCGACCATGCTTGCTTTTGTTGCCACCGATGCGGTCATTGACAGCGCCTGGCTGCAACACAGCCTGGAGTCTGCAGTCGCTTCGTCGTTTAACAGCATCAGCATTGATGGGGATACTTCGACCAATGATGCGTGCGTGCTCGCGGCCACGGGCGCATCAGCGAGTCCTCGGCTCGACGGCTCCAGTCGCTACGCAGACACCTTTCAGCAAGCACTCGACGATGTCTGTGTCGAACTCGCGCACGCGATCGTGCGCGACGGCGAGGGTGCCACAAAATTTGTCAGTATCACAGTAGAGGCGGCTGCAAGCATCGATGAGGCCAAACGTGTCGCGTACACGATTGCGCATTCACCGTTGGTAAAAACGGCCTTGTTCGCCAGTGATCCGAACTGGGGTCGGATTTTGGCCGCGGTCGGACGTGCCCGCCTGGATCGGCTCGATATCGATGACGTTCGAATCTATCTGAACGAGCTTTGCATCGTCAGTGACGGAGGGCGGGATCCGGCGTATACCGAGGCTTTGGGTCAGCAGGCCATGACTCAGGATGAAATCACGATTCGGGTGATGCTGAACCGGGGCAGCGCACAGGCGACCGTGTGGACCACGGACCTCTCTTACGACTACGTTAAGATCAATGCCGAATACCGTACTTGACCCGCATGGCTCACCAGGCGGGCTAACTTCTTCGCCCGTTTCCGTGCTCCTGGTGAAAAATGCGGGTTTGACCCACTGAATTGTCGATGAAAAATGTGTTCGTGCACGTTGCGGCAGCCGCGATTCTCAACGACAAGGGCGAGGTTCTTGTGAGTCAGCGAAAGCAGGACACTCATCTCGGTGGGTATTGGGAATTCCCGGGCGGGAAGCTGGAGCCGGGTGAAACCGTCGAAGGCGCCTTGGCTCGGGAGCTTGCGGAAGAACTCGATATCGTCCTGCTGTCGGGCCGGCCGCTGATCAGGACTCGGCATCGCTACGCTGAAAAGTCCGTTTTGCTCGATGTGTGGCGGGTGGACTCCTATCGCGGCCAGCCCAGAGGCGTCGAGGGTCAGAATATTGCATGGCGCAGGATCCGCCAACTCGATCCGAGTCAGTTTCCACCTGCTGATGTGCCGATCATCAATGCGCTGTGGTTGCCCAGTCGTTACCTGATAACTGGCCTGTTTTCCTCGGTCGGCGATTTCTCTCAGCGGCTTGCGCGCGCTCTCGACGATGGTATCGAGCTGGTGCAACTGCGCCTGACACAGGAGTTGCTGGCCGACATGACACAGGCGGAGGTGGAGGCGATTGTCGGGCAGTGCACAGAACTAAGCCAGCGCTATTCAGCGCGGGTGCTGATGAACCTCCCCGAGCGCTATAACAGATTGATAACACAAGGGATCCACCTCAACAGTAGGAGCCTGCTACGCGCCCAGCACAGACCAGCGTACCCGCTGGTTTCGGCTTCCTGCCACAACCGGCATGAGCTCGAGCACGCGCAGTCGATCGGCGCTGATTTTGCAGTGCTTTCACCGGTGCGCAGAACCCGCAGCCATCCTGATGCGAAACCCTTGGGCTGGGAGGAGTTCCAGCAACTCGTCGATGCATGCGACATCCCGGTCTATGCGCTCGGGGGTATGACACTTGACGATTTGCCGACAGCCTGGCAATCAGGCGCCCAAGGCATCGCCGCGATCGGTGCTTTCTGGGGTTCCTAAAATCGTCTTTAACGCAAAGGCGCGAAGACGCAAAGGCCGCAGAGAAAAATAGATATTGAAAAACAAAACATACCTTTACGCCTCTGCCGGGGAAGGGTATCGCGATGCGACCTGGGGTATTTGGGGTGGTTTTTGACGCAAAGGCGCGAAGACGCAAAGGCCGCAGAGAAAGACAAGAATTATGTGTTGCTGCTACCCTGAAACATCATCTTGCCGCTTTTTTGGCCACAAGATGGCATGATCGGTCGAAAAACAAATAATACCTCTGCGTTCCTTTGCGCCTCTGCGTCTTTGCGTTAAAAAACCCCACCAAAAGGCTATACCGAACAAATTCTGAGGCGGAAGGCGACGTCTTCGGTGAATTGTTCTGGGCGGATATACGGATTCGGATTCACCATGAACCGAACCGAGAATCTGTGTTTGCCGGCGCTAATTTCCGGGTAGCAACTGAGCGTCGTCGGTATCGTGATATGCAGCAATTGCACCGCCTGATTGCTGTCGATGACCTTCTGAAAAA
>JARFQK010000384.1 GCA_029287815.1 Gammaproteobacteria bacterium | reverse complement strand
AGCACGTAGCTGATGATCTCCATGTCGCTGTGGCCGTGTTCGCCGAAACCGCCACCGGGTGCAACGGTGTCATCGTTGATCACGCGCAGATTAGATATGCCCATCTGCTGACTGTCGTAAAAGCGACCGAAAGAAAAGGTGTGGTAGCTGTCAAGCCAGCCATAATTTGCATGGCCGCGTTCTTCGGCCCGTCGTAATGCAAACATGCTCGTTATCCTCATAGAGAGATACATGGATAATTAAGGTAGTAAAATTCTCAGGTAAGATAAACAGCGCCTGGCTCAAAGGACCTTTGCATCGTGTGCAATGGTGGCAGGGGATATTCGAATCGCGGGGAAGACATGCAATGGAGGAGGATTCTGGTGTTCGTTACAAACGCTACAACCACAGGTGATTATCCCCATGGATGAACTTGACGTATTTGTAACGGTGGTTGAGGAGCAGGGGTTTAGCGCAGCGGCGAAGCGTCTGGACTCGACGCCGGCCGCTGTGAGTCGTCGCATCAAGGCGCTTGAGCAACGCCTGGGTGTCAGGCTACTGCAACGCACGACACGCAAGATAAAACTAACCGAAGCTGGCGAACTCTATTTCCGCGAGGTCAGCAGGCTGTTGGGCGAACTGAGAAACGTCGAGCAACAGCTCGACGAGGTTACCGGTCAAGCAACAGGCGAGTTGAGAATTGCTGCACCAATGTCGTTCGGCCAGCGCCGATTAGCGCCAATAGTGGCGCGCTTCGCCCTGGCGCACCCTAAGCTTCGGGTGAGCTTGATGCTGGAGGACCGCGAGACCGATATCGTCAGTGAAGGCCTGGATCTGGCCTTACGCATTGCCTACCCAAGTGATTCGTCGCTCGTGGCGCGGCCCATAGCGACGGTGCCAAGGTACATCTGTGCATCACCGAAGTATCTCGCCAGGCGTGGAACGCCAAAATCGCCAAGCGAGCTGTTACAGCATGACTGTCTCCATTACAACGTCATCTCTGAACGTGAGGAGTGGACCTTTGGTGGGGCAGAAGGTGGCGAGACGATTGTGATCAAAGGCGTGTTTTGCAGCAACAATGGTGAGGTTCTGGCTGAGGCGGCGATGCAGGGATTAGGAGTGGCTCTGCTGCCCGACTTCATAATTGAGGGCGCGCTCGCTGAGGGGCGCTTGGTGCGCATCCTGGAGGAATGGGAGCGCTCGCCGCTGACGCTCTTTGTGCTATATCCATCAAGGCACCATGTCCCAACCAAAACCAGAATGTTTATTGATTACATGATCGAACAATTTCGCTAGCGTACCGTTTATCTAGCGACAGTTAACATCCCGCTGCTCGATGACTGCTGCTGCACCAGCAGGTGGCTCCTCGCGTAATTGCAAAGAATGCCCCCTAGCCCGCATTTCTCACCAGGCGGCGTACAGAACTGATAAGGCATTGGCTCTCTTGAGAAGACTCGAATGATCGAAAATACAGCGTGTTTTTCAACAGTGCCTATCACGGTTCAGGCTTGTCTTCGTGTTCTTAAGCTTGCTCTTCACTCAAACCATAGCTATGGCTATGCTTTTCGCTCCAGAGCGGCGCTTACGAACGCGAATCCTGCGCCTGCTCCCGTGATCCTGGTGAGAAATGCGGGCTAGGTTCGAAGATTAACGATCAGAGGTCTCATAACGGATCAACTCACCGGCTTTATCGCCTAAAAGCCTGGCCTTTAATGATTTTTGCGCCGGGCGTAAAGGTCCATTTCCACAAATGTCGTTTATATAACCCGAGTAGTTCACTACGATGACAAGCAACTTTCAGGACATGCAGATAATAAACGCCCGGACGGGTGTTCTACGCTGGCTCGCGAGGTACCATGCCTGGAAACGGGGTGACAGAGTATTTGATAGCCAGCACAAGGCCGGCCTCTCCTCAGAGGCGGAACAACCGTTGTGGCGACACCCGCCACACACAGGGGTGTGCTGATCTTGAGATAAATGATGTGGTTTTGCCAGCAGCGGAGATAGAGGCAGCGGCTTTGCTGCGAAGTGAATGAGGCGGGCAACCGCAGCCGACAATTCAACCGACAAGTCCGCGATCGACAAACTTACGCGGCCAAATTTTGTTAGACAGATCAAATTGGGTGCCATCCGATTAGCGCTAAACCAAGCCAAGCGACTGTAGAGGAGAAACTGTATGAACAATGACAAGCCGAAGATTGCATGCCTACCAAATGGGCCGTACTATCTGTTGAATGATATGACACCGCAAACCATACCCAACCTCCAGGATGCAAACGGCGATACTTGCGCCACAGTCACCGGGGTTGCGTTATGCCGCTGCGGCGGTTCTCGCAATAAGCCGTTCTGTGATGGGACCCATGGAAAAATTGGCTTCACGGACGAAAAGCAAACGGATGGGAGGCTCGATAAACGGCAAGACTATGTCGGGCAGCGAATCACGATCCACGACAACCGCGGCATTTGTGCGCATGCGGGCTACTGCACTGATAGACTCAAATCGGTGTTCAAACTGGGTGAAGAGCCCTGGATCGATCCTGATGGTGCAACTGCCGAGGAGATTATCGATACGATCAAACAATGCCCATCGGGTGCACTCAGCTACACGGTCGATGGCATCGAATCCTGTGACCAGGATCGTCCTCCGATGGTCACGGTAACAAAGGACGGTCCCTATGCTGTTACCGGAGGGGTCGAGCTGTTGGACCAGCCAATGGGCGAAGGCGCATCAACCGAGCACTACACGCTCTGCCGCTGCGGTGGGTCGAAAAACAAGCCATTTTGCGATGGCACGCATTGGCATATCGGATTCAGTGACGACAAGACCTGAAACCACTGTCGCCGCGTGCAGGTTGCGTGCTCATGATCAAGGGTAAAGGCTTCAGTTCATCGCGGCATCTTCGCAATGTTCTTGAACACAAACGCGGCAATCATTATTTGCCTTTTCGGCCGATTCTGACAAAGCTAGACAAGGCCAACCCAACGCTGGATCAACTTTAGAACCGAACGGAGGAAACTCATGTCCGAGCCCTACATAGCGGATACACAACCGAAAGCCGTCGAATTGAAAGCGGGGGAGACCGTGTGGTGGTGCAGCTGCGGTCGCTCGAAAAGTCAACCTTTCTGTGACGGCTCGCATCAGGGCAGTGCGTTCGCACCGGTGGAATATACCGCGGACAAGGATGGCAAGGTGTTCTTTTGTCAGTGTAAGCGCACTGCAAATCCGCCGTTGTGCGACGGCGCGCACAAGCAGATCACTCAGGAACAGCTTGACGCACAAGCCGGTCTCAAGACCGTCTGGTACAAGGTGGCCGAGCCAGACGAGCTGCGCGAGGGCGAGGTTCGCAGCGTGCAGGCAGGCACGCAAACGCTCGCACTGACCTGCTTCCAGGGCCAGATCGGTGCGCTCGACAGCGCCTGTCCGCATCAGGGCGGCCCACTCGGCGAGGGCAGCATCGAGTGCACACAGGCGGACGGTGATAACGAGGGCGACTGCTGGTTACGTTGCCCATGGCACGGTTGGGACTTTCACCCGCTGACCGGATTGTCGCCCGGCTCGCATGAAGATGGCGTACCGACGTACCCGGTTGAAGTGCGCGAAGACGGTATCTATGTCGCTGTTCAGGAATCGACCGTCCACACGCCGACAGTCAGCGACTTGATGGTGCAGACGATGGTCAACTGGGGCGTGACCCATGTGTTCGGCATGGTCGGCCATTCAAATCTCGGTCTCGCCGATGCGCTGCGCCTGCAGGAAGATCTAGGCAGCCTGACCTATATTGGCATTCGCCATGAGGGCGCGGCGTCCTTCGCCGCGTCGGGCTATGCCAAGCTGACGGGCAGGCCGGCGGCCTGCCTCAGCATCGCAGGGCCAGGCGCGACCAACCTGCTCACCGGCCTGTGGGATGCCAGGGTCGATCGCGCACCGGTGCTCGCATTGACCGGCCAGGTCAACACCCAGGTGCTCGGCCCCGGCGCTTTCCAGGAGATCGACTTGGCCAGCGCCTTCGCTCCAGTTGCCCGTTTCAGTCAGGCCGTGCTGCGGGACTCCAGGCCGGTGGAACTGATGAACCTCGCCTGCAAGAATGCGATCGTCCAACGCGATGTCGCGCATCTTATCTTTCCCGACGAGGTGCAAACATTGCCGGCCGCGGAGGACGACGAGGCCGGCGGACCGGACGGACGCCTTGGTGACCGTCATATGCTGGCGTCAGCCGAAAGTCTTGCTGCCGCGAACGACATGCTGACCAACGCGAAGCGGCCGGTGATCATCGTTGGCTACGGCGCAGTCGGTCGCATGGAATTCGTGATCAAACTGGCCGAGAAGCTCAAGGCGCCGGTGCTGACGACGTTCAAGGCCAAGGGCCAGATAGCAGACGACCATCCGCTCGCCGCCGGTGTACTCGGTCGCAGCGGGACGCCGGTCGCCAGCTGGTGCATGAACGAGAGTGACCTGCTACTGGTGTTCGGCGCGAGTTTCTCGAACCACACCGGCATCACCTCGAAGAAACCGATCATCCAGGTCGATTTCGATCCCATGACGCTCGGGAAATTTCACGCGGTCAAGCTGCCTGTGCTCGGTGAGATCGGGCTGACAGCGAAATGGCTCTGGCAGGAGCTGACCGCTACGACCGGGTCGGTTGATCAGCAGCCGGAACTGGCCGAGCGCTGGCAAATCTGGCGCGCTGAGAAACAGAAACGGCGCACCCGCGAAGGCCACAAGGGAATGAACTCAGCCGTTCTGTTCCAAGCCATGTCCGACCTGGTTCCCGAAGATGCGGTGATCGCGGTCGATGTCGGGAACAACACCTATTCGTTCGGCCGTTACTTCGAATGTAGCGGACAGCGGGTGCTGATGTCTGGTTATCTGGGCTCGATCGGCTTCGCATTTCCGGCCGCCATGGGTGCCTGGGCAGCGACCCAGGTCCAACCCGAGCACCGTGGACGCCGGGTCATATCGATCAGCGGCGACGGCGGCTTTGGACAGTACATGGCCGAGTTCACGACAGCGGTGCGTTACGGCATGGACCTAATCCATGTGCTGTTGAACAACAGTGAACTCGGCAAGATAAGTAAGGAGCAGCGGGCGGGCCATTGGCCGGTTTGGCAGACTTCGTTGCTCAATCCTAATTTCGCTGCCTACGCCGAGGACTGCGGTGGTCTAGGTGTCCGGGTCGAGACCGAGGGGGAGTTCGCAAATGCGATGCAGCGTGCACTGGCTTACGATGGCCCGGCGCTGATCGAGGTTATTGCCGATGTGGAGCTGATCTGAGCAGTCTCACCACCCAGGCCAAACGAACGTAACCCATGACCCGAGTAAACGTCGCCCTGTCCTTAGTGGTGATCACCACTTCTGTCTGCGGTCAGGTAGCACCAGCGCGAATCCTCTTCACCAATGCGAACGTCTCTAGCCGCGAAGGTCAGTGTGCAATGCAGCTCAGACATTTAATCTCAGAAAGGAATTGTATATGACTAATCCGATTATTGCTGACAACAAACCAGTAAAAGTGACTCTTTCAAAAGGTGATGAATATCACTTCTGCACATGCGGGCGCTCTAAAAGTCAGCCATTTTGTGATGGCTCTCATGTCGGCACAACATTTACACCAAAAGTGATTGTTGCTGAAGAAGACGGCGATGCTCATTTATGCGCATGCAAACACAGCAACAACAGACCTTATTGTGACGGTACGCATAAGAATTTTAATGAGGACCAGATTGGCAAAGAAGGCCCGGGACTAACATCTCAGGCTTCTGAGGCACCTATCGCAGTCGCAACGACTGAAGAACCCACCGTTGAATTTATTCATAAGCTGGCCAGAGAGGGTCTGTCCAAGATGGGTCACCATGGCCCAATGACCTCAATGGGTGTGCCCCGCCATAAATTGCCGCATTGGGATGACCTGCAAATCATGGTGGCGCAAGTGGCAACAAAACCTTTGATGGAAGATCATCCTGTTGCTACCGAGCTCGTTATAGGACCTGAAGCCAGGAAACCTTTATCCTTAAAAATCCCGATGTTGATATCGGATATGAGTTTTGGCGCATTATCTGAAGAAGCTAAAATCGCCCTGGCCAGAGGCGCGGAACTCGCTGGTACGGGTATTTGTTCAGGCGAAGGCGGCATGTTGCCGGAGGAGCAAGCAGAGAACTCTCGCTATTTCTACGAATTCGCCAGTGCCCAGTTTGGTTATCGCGAAGACCTGTTAACTAAGGTACAAGCCTTCCACTTTAAAGGTGGCCAGGGCGCGAAAACCGGTACGGGCGGTCATTTGCCCGCTAATAAAAATAAAGGAAAAATCTCTCGAGTTCGAGGCATACCAGAAAGTCAGCCCGCAATCTCACCGCCCACTTTCAAAGACCTGTCTACAGTGACAGATTTTAGAAAGTTTGCCGATCGTGTCAGAGAAATCACTGACGGCATTCCGGTTGGATTCAAACTTAGCGCGAACCACATTGAAAAAGATATTCAATTCGCTTTGGATGCTAGTGCGGATTACATCATACTGGACGGGCGCGGAGGCGGTACCGGTGCTGCCCCAGAAATGTTCAGGGACCATATCAGTGTTCCAACCATTCCAGCATTGGCAAGGGCGCGCCGATATCTCGATGAACAGGGCGCCAGCGGACGGATAACATTGATTGTCACTGGCGGTTTACGCGTGCCTATTGACTTTGTCAAGGCACTGGCTTTGGGCGCTGATGGCATAGCTGTCTCTAACAGCGCAATGCAGGCCATTGGCTGTGTTGCAGCGCGAATGTGCAATACAAACAACTGTCCGGCGGGTATCGCCACACAAAAAGAAGATCTACGAAGGAAGTTGAATATTGAGAATTCTGCCAATCAACTCAACAACTTTTTGACTGCTTCTGTTGAGCTCATGAAAGTAATGGCAAGAGCTTGTGGTCATGATGCATTTAACAAATTCAACAAGGCAGACCTCGCAACATGGCATCGAGAAATTGCCTCCTTATCCGGCGTTAAATACTCAGGCTTTGAAATTTAATAAAAAATGCATGACACTGCAGCTGCCCGCTCAATGCGACGGCTGTGTTATAACATTATGGGTATTCTCCAAATGGATTAACCAGGCGAGAAATATCACAGAAACAGCCGGGTAAACCGGATGCCGCCTTGGCAGGGCGGTAGATATTTCCGCTTTGACCGAGGCCGAGATTTCTGAAATGCTCGGGTCGTCAGATCAAAGGATTCAGATAGACAGATGAAAACGATTGCAATTACAGACATCGGATTCAGTGACGACAAGACCTGAAAGCACTGTCGCCGCGTCCAGATTGCGTGCTCCTGATCAAGGGAAACGGCTTCTCCGCTCGTTCGCGCGTTACTCCAACGGGCGGAGCGACTGCAGCACCGTTGGAATAAGCTCGGACACGGTTGGGTGGATATGCACTGCGCGTGAAACGACCGTGTAGGGTTGCTGTGCGTACATGATGTCCAACAGCGCATGAACAGCCTCGTCACCGGCGAGTCCGAGTAAAGCGGCACCGAGGATTTGCTTGCTGTCCGCATCGACAAGGATCTTCATGAAACCGCGCGTCTCGCCGGCTTCCCGCGCACGCCCAACCTGGGTCATCATGCGTGTACCCACCAGCACGTTCCGCCCGGATGTCCGCGCTTCCTGTTCGGTCATACCGATCCGGCCCAGCGGCGGGTCGATGAACAGGCCGTAGCAGAGGATTCGGTCAGTAGTCCGGCGTGGATCGTTGTCGAACAGGTTCGCTGCCACAATCTCATAGTCGTTGTAGCTGGTATGCGTGAAGGCCCCGCGGCCATTGACTTCACCGAGAGCCCATACCCCGTCGATATTCGTTTGCAGCGCTTCGTTAACGCGGATGAAACCGCGTTCGTTCACCTCAATCCCCGCGTTCTCCAATCCCAGGTCATCCGTGTTTGGCGTACGCCCCACCGCCAACAGCAGGTGGCTGCCATCGATGGGCATTGAATCAAGCTCGCAGTCGATGTTCATACGCACACCGCCCGGTCCGCGTTCAAAACCCAGGCACTCGGCCTTCAACCTCACCGTGACACCTTCATCCTCGAGGATCTCGCGAACCGCGTCGGATACATCCTCATCTTCCCGCGCGATCAGTCGGTCCTGCATTTCGATTACCGTTACCTGTGCGCCAAAACGCCGATACATCTGTGCAAACTCGAGACCGATGTAGCTTCCCCCGACAATCAGTAGATGTTCAGGTAGAGAGTCAATATTCATCATCCCGGAATTTGTCATGTAGCCGACATCGGTCAGTCCTGGAAAATCGGGAACACGGGCGCGAGCGCCCACATTGATGAAGATACGTTCTGCTGACAGTGTCTCGCCGTTGACGGATATCGAGTGGGGACCTTCGAACCGGGCATGGCCACGAATCAATGTGACATTCTCCATGTCTTCGACCCAGGCGGTTATCCCCGCATTTGAATCCGAAACGATTTCGTCCTTTCGCGCCTTCACGCGCCCCATATCAACGCTAACCGGCTGTTTAATGTTTACGCCGAACTCGACAGCGCGCCGCGAGAGAAAGGCCACCCGGGCACTTGCGACCAGCGTCTTTGTGGGGATACAGCCGGTGTTAACGCATGTCCCGCCCATCAGGTGGCGCTCGATGAGCGCTGTTTTCAAGCCCTCCTGATTCAGCCGCGCAGCGAGCGATGGACCCGCTTGACCAGCTCCGATAACGATAGCGTCGTAGTATGGAGTCATTGCCTTTCCACGCACATTGACGGAAATATCTACACCAATACTTAACAACAAATGAGACCGTGAGACAATGGGATATTGGTGGCCGGGTAGCTCTCGCGGCCCATTCAGATAAAGCTAGGCGATGCCAACCCAACGCTGGATCCGTATACCTCGCGACGCCACAAAAATTGAAAAACATAAATCAATACAGCTGCTTATGTTTATACCGCAATTAAGATATACTTGCGGTATAAAAAAGAGCATTGCATATGGCCGAAATTCGAAGACTACCCGATATTGTGCGGCTGCAATACACCGAACTGATGCAGCAATGCGTGCACCCGGCACCTGACGGAGCGAATATTTCGTTCAAGTCAAAACTGGTTGGTGGAAAGCGCTACTGGTATATCTATATCAGTCTGGGTGCGCGGCGTAGTGAGCATTATCTGGGAGAAGAAACCAAAGAACTATTGGATCGAATCGAAGAGCAACGCGCTTTGTGGGAATCTACTGAGGACGATCGAAAGTCACGGCAACGCCTGGTTGCCATGTTGCTCGCTGGTGGGGCGACAGCAACGCCAGACAATGAAGGCAAAGTGCTTTCCTTGATAGAACGAGCAGGCCTTTTCTTGGCGGGCGGCGTTGTCGTTGGTACGCTTGCGTTTCGGGCGTATGCCAATATGCTCGGGGTTACCTGGCGTAGTGAATTGCAGACTCGAGATATTGATCTTGCCAGTGATTACAAATATCCCATAGTCATTCCACGTGGCGGAAAGCCGATCGATCTAGCGAGACTATTGCTCGACAGCGGCATGGGGTTCCTGCAAGTGCCTGCGCTCAATCGAAAATCGCCATCGACGAAATTCAAAATTCGAGGACAGGAGTTGTCCGTTGAATTACTGACGCCAATGCGCGGCAGAGAGACCGCTAAACCTGTTGAGATTCCAGGACTGGCCGCATTTGCCGAGCCGGTTCGATTTCTGGACTACTTACTCGATGACATTCAACCAGCGGTACTGCTCTATAAACACGGCATATTGATCAATGTTCCCGCACCAGCCCGATTTGCTTTTCATAAACTGGTTGTCAGTCAGAGAAGAAGAGCAGGTGATGTAGAGAAAATAAGCAGGGATCTTGCACAAGCTGAACAGTTGTTCGATGTGCTCGTTGAAGGTAGACCGGGAGATCTAATCTTGGCACATGAAGCTGCTGAAAACATGGGCGTAAAATTTGTCGATCAGATGGTAGCTGGTATGGCCATGATTGACCGCAAGGTGAGCGACTCGGTTAAACAGGTCATAGGTTAAGCTGTGAAAGCGAAAATCCTGAATTGGTGAGGGCGATTTTGCATAGGGTGGACTGTTTGGGCCGTAATGCTGCAGACTGGCGAACTCATCCGCTATTGTAATACCCTGTGTTGATTTATTCCGTTGCTCGATGATGTCGTCATGATGAATGGCATGCGCAAACTCAGGCAACGAATGGGTAGTCTGTCCGGCTAATGTATGATTTTCCTTTTTTCAGAACCGCTCATACTGAGGTAATATCTTCAGGACCGATGACTTGATTGCCATTCTAACGAATGAATACATATGGCGGTGTTATGATATAGGCAAACTTACGTAACAGCTACTAAGCAGGCAATAAAAAACCCCTCACCGAAGTGAGGGGCTACCACTGACAAACTTTGTGGAGAGAGGTTTAGTCGTCGTCTTTGTGGCCGCGGTCATGATCGTCATCGTGACCGTGACGTTTGCGTCCTGCGATGGTCACCTCCTTGTCAAATACCTCGTAGATGGCTGCTTTTTTCAGCTTCATTAGATAAGTTTCCCATGCTGCGTCACCATCGGCGCCTTCAGGGAAGTCACTTCTCTCCTTCAGGAAGCCATCATCTGCGGTTAAGTCTTCGTATACGCCGCTGGCGCCTTTCTTCAGGTAATAAACCTTGTATTGCACCTTCAGCGGGAAGACTGCATTTTTAGTGTTATATACAACCCTATACTTCTCCATTTCGTTCGGCTTGAGTCGATTATCAGCAGCGATATTCGAATCGAAGCCTGGGCGTACGACATGTGTACCATCCGGTGCGCGCTTACCGGTTTCACGTCCATAGATTCGGGTGAAGTTATAAGCGGTTCCTTCAACATCGGTAATCTTCGACACCTTAGCCTGGCCCTTGATTACCCATGATCCAATACAAACACCATCAGAGTCAGTCTCGGTACATACCGGTTCACTGTTTATAACTGTGGCATCCGGTGATACCCAGTCAACCGTCGCCGAATCCATATACTGACTGCTTACATGGTCCCAGCCCTCAAAGTCCGGTGTATAACCCTGGATGACTACATCAGCATGCTTGTTGTACTTGACGTCAACTATCTCGAAGCCAGGCTTGATGGTATTGCCGTCAAGCACAGCCACCTCATTGGTGATGCTCTTGAACTTGGACCTACCTTTAGCGTGCCTGTAAGACAGCTTGTTGCCTTTGGCATCGGTGACGACCACACGTGTCAGTACACGACGCATCGGGTGTGCACCCGGGAACATATGCGCGGTCCTGTTTTGCAGGCTGGTGTTGACCACGATCTTTTTGCCTTTCTTCTTGGCATTCATATCAGCTTCGAAGCCGGTCTTGATCTTGGTCAGGCCGAAATCAGCCGTATTAGCACCCATGAAAGCATGGTTGTTCAGGTAACCCTCTGCAACCGGCCCATAACCACTGGCGGGATCGAATGGAGCAGTCAGGTGAGGCTCAACTTCCTTGGTGAACAGCACATCAGGCTGATCCCACTGGTGCAGTACCGTCTTGCCTTCGAGGGGCTCCATGTGACAGTGCTGACATTTCGGTGATGTCTTCGTGTCTTCGAAGTTGTTACCGACACCGTCACTGAACGCGGTCCAGGTGCTGCACAGTTCCAGGAACTGGTCATCACCAACCTGAAGGCCCGGTTCACCATTGGATTCCGGGTTCAGCATCAGCGATGAACGCTGATGGCATGACAGACACAGTGCCTTGCCGTAAGCCGCGAACTGGTGCTTGTCCTCGAACTTGTCTGGAACATCACCGACAGCATCCTGGAACTCTTGCTTCACCAGGTCGTCACGCATAGACAAGTCATCATCACGACTGTTACTAAGGCCAGTAACACCGAATGGACCGTAGAATGGGCCACCCGTGTAATAACCACGTGTGCCCACACAGTTACCCTCTTCATCATAGGTTTCACAACCTGTCTTTGTGCTCTTCATCACATAACGACCGTCGTGCACCTTGCTCTGATCCCAGTCCGTGAAATGATCTTTTGCAGTATTCTCGTGGTCTCCCTTGTCAGGACCGATTAGCGCAAAGAAGGCATTCATATCGGGCGTACTTGCATCGGGGCTGTAAATGAGATCACTACCTGCAGGACGCACCACAGGACCGATAGGGCCCATCTTGAGGTCATTAGCAAGCGTGTACATACCCCCATCACCATCCATATCATTCATTAAGCGCACGGTTTCCATGCTGTGACAGTATGAACAGTTGATACCTTCCTGGTTGTGCTTATGACCGATTGAGTAAGTCAGAGTATAAACTTCACCTGTTCTGGCCATAGAACTGATTGTTGCTGGTGCACTAGGATCATATGCAGGTGCCAGATTAGTTTGCTCTGCCTTGGCTTCATCATATGCATCTGGATTTGTATTCTGATCATCAAAATATTTCAGCTCAAGCTTGAAATCGTTGGAATAAAATGCTGCTGGTGCATGACACTTGATACACACCTGGCCAGATTTCTGAATCATTGCAGGCAGATAGGTTTTATCAGTACTCGGGTTGTAGAGACCAATCTTGCTGACTTGCAGTCTCAGGAAATCCTGGTACTTGGACTGGAAGATTGGATCTGCCCATGACTTCGCATGCATGGAAGTTTTCCAGGTATCGTAGAGATCGTTGTGGCAGTGCTGACATTTGTTATCTGCACTGTCGAACAGGGTGTGCTCGTAGCCAGTATCTGCGATGACTTCAGCTTCGCCAGGACCATCGAGGCACGTCCTACCTTCACATGGCTCTTCTTCAGCTATAGAGATGTTTGAAAATAAAAGGACCAGTCCCGCGAGGAACAGTCCCTTATGGGGAGTCAACTTCATGATGACACTCCTAACCTTTGGTTCATTTACTGTTTTGGAATTTGAAAAAGAACAATTTTTCAGGGGTGATCTTGTGTTAACCGCTTGTGTCAATCCAGAGATTTGTTCGTTCGTTTTCGTTCATATTAGAAAATGATGATATGGCGCCAGGTTAATTATCTATCAGAAAACAGAAGGTTAGTTGACATTTCTAAGTTAACTGTCACAGAACGTGTAGAAATGAACTTAAAGTTTCTTATGAAGAATAGCCAGAGTGAACGATCTAGGGGCTTATGTTATTTTGCGCAACTTGTCGGATTTTTTTACACCCGCTAGCATTTCGCGGTAGGCCTCGAGTTCCTCGCGGAGCTTGTCGCAGGCAGCACTGTCTTTCTGACCGACCTCGCGTAAGACGAATTCGGCCGTATCGAGTACGCGCTGGTTCCGTGGATTTTTTGGACAGTTATCCAGGCTCAGATATTTATCCAGGGTGCGTGTGGTCGGGGTGGATTTATCGATGTAAACCGGCCAGATTTTGCTCTGCTCAGCCAGGTCCAGTTTGGATTTACCCAGTTCCCGTTCCCAGCAAGCCAGAGCAGCGTTCATCACGGTGACAGCCTGTTCGCGTATCGTCGCCTTGTCCACACCGCTAGCAGCACTATTCTTAACAAGGCTACTGATATTCCCGATACCCTGAGTCAGTGACGGGTTGGTTCTGGCCAGATCGAGCAGGCTTTCCAGCGATTGCTCAACCGCTTCGAGTCTTTGTTCATTCTGCGATGAAAGCAGTTGCTCATCACAGATGATTGAATTCAATGCAATGGCATGACCCTCCTGCCCCATAACATCCAGCGAATTGATCACGGAATCGCATTTGAACTCACGCCCGTCCTTGTGTTTGCACACCAGTACGGTAGGTAACTTGCTCTCACCGCCATCTGCTGTGCTTGCTTCTGCGATGACACGACCAGGCACGTCATCGACGAGCAGATCATCAAGATCGAGGTCATTAAGCTCGTCGTTTGAGTAACCAAACAGTGCTGTAGCAGCCTTGTTGAAGAAAACCATTTCCTTGTCGTTATCGAAACAGACGATGGCACTGTCGTCCAGATCCAGCAAGCGCTCCAGGTCATAGGCACGCATACGCACTTGCTTTGCCATGGTATTGAAGGTTCTCGCGAGACTGTTAAATTCACTGAGTCCCTTGCTCTCAACCGCATAGTCAAGCTTGCCCTGCGCCATCTGACGCATATTCTTGGCCATCATGCTCAATGGTGACAACATGAAGCGGTTGAACAACCACAGGGCGAACAGCAAGGTCGATAATGCCAGCAGCAGGAAACCGGAAATGGTCACGACCTGGGTTTGTTTCATCTCGGTATTGAGCCTTTCGACATTTTCCAGTCCCACGATGCGGAACGCCGGTTCCCCGGCAGAGGTTTGCAGGACATATTCGACCGGGAGGTATTCATCTGTCTGTACCTCTCCTG
>JARFQK010000334.1 GCA_029287815.1 Gammaproteobacteria bacterium | reverse complement strand
TGCTGCAGCCCGCGGCAAGCGCAAATTGATGTTGCCGGTGCCCGCGTGCGGGGTTTCGGCGGCAGCACGTGTATTTGATCGTTTCGAGGCATTCCCGGTAACAAGGGATCAGATCACGATGTTGCTCGAGGGCAATGCCTGCCCTGTAGACGACCTGGTTGACCTCGGTATCGAGCCAGTTGCCTTCGACATCGAGAATCTGGCGTATCTCAATTACATCGACGTACCCGATCGGTCGTAGTGCCCACCATCCCTGCCGCTCCCTGCCTGCTCATCGCGCGCCGGATCGCTATGCAAGCGCACCCCGAATTGCGCTTTGGGCATGAGTACCCAATTTCGTGTCGGCTGTCAGCGCAAGAGCATTAGCCCGCATTTCTCACCAGGCGGCGTAGAGAACTGATAAGCCATTGGCTCTTATGAGAAAACTCGAATGATCGAAAATACACCGTGTTTTTCAACAGTGCCTATCACGGTTCAGGCTGGTCTTCGTGTCCGTAAGCTTGCTCTTCACTCAATCCATAGCTATGGCTATGCTTTTCGCTCCAGAGCGGCGCTTACGAACACGAATCCTGCGCCTGCCCCCGTGATCCTGGTGAGAAATGCGGGCTAGTACCGCGAACGATTTGCGGGCAGCTCGCAGTTTCGATGCCACGGCTCTGACATCTCAGACCGAAATCACTTCAATGGTCGCCGCCCCGGTCGTCTTGTCGATCGTGATCAGCATTTCACAATAGGCGAGTTCCGGTGTTGGCTCATCGCCACAGACGCAGCCAGCGACGATTTCGCTGAAAAAAATGCCAACTTTGGCAGAAATGCAGGTCACCGCGTCGCGAATGTCGATTACGGTAACCGAAATATCGCTGTCATCGACGAGACCACAGCGGCTTGTGCCTAGTTCCAGCGGCAGGCTGCCAGCGGGGAGTGTTTCCAGTTCACGTTTCAGCACTGAAGCGAAAGAGTCCGATGGCCATTGCTGGAGCGTCTGTGCGAGTTGCAGCATCATGTTTGCCTGTTGCTCAGGTGACCAGTGGCGTACGGCCAGCGCGGTGGCGGAGCGAGTTGATCGTGTTCAGCACCGGCGCACGGGTGATGACCCAGCGTTCCAGTTTGTATTTCCCGGGAAAGTTGATCAACATCATGCCGAGCAGTATCGTCAGTACACCCTGACCCGGAAGTAACAGCATCGCAATGCCAAGAAAAATGAAAACGTAGCCGAGCAGATTCTTCAAAATCAGCAGGGTCCAGCGTATGACCGGATGCTCATGGGCCCAGGGCTCCCAGCGATGGCGCTTTCTTTCGCTGAAATAGTCCTGTGGAATTCGGATCACCAGTAGCGGAATTGCGATGATCGAGCCGAAAAAGCTGACAATGGAGAACGCTGCCAGGTACCAGATAGCTGATTCGCTGATTGTGAAGCCGTCGAACATGTTTTTCCGTGGTGATCGTGAAGTGAGCGATGCGCGCATAGTTTACAATACCCCGGGCCTGATCAACGATTCGTCACAGAAACCCGCTACGGAGAAATGCAGTGAGTCTGTTCTTACATAATGAGGCGCTCGGAAAGCTGGTGTTACGCCTGACGGTAGGCAGTCTGATCCTGTTCCATGGGGTCGCCAAAATCACCGATCCGGCCAGCGTTGATTACATCGCAGGCGCGCTGACGAGGGCGGGCCTGCCACCCCTGCTGGCTTATGGCGTCTATGTCGGTGAAGTGGTCGCGCCACTGATGGTCATCCTTGGCATCTACACCCGCTATGCAGCAATCATCATCGTCGTCAATATGATATTTGCGATCACGTTGATGCATATGAATGATATCTTTGCGTTGTCCGATAATGGCGGCTGGCGTCTGGAGCTACAGGGTTTCTACCTGTTCGGGGCGCTTGCGATCGTGTTCCTCGGCAGTGGCAGGCATGCCTATAAACCCGACTGATGTCGTCACGGGGACAGCAGTGTGGATCGATCCCCATTGTCAAACCGGCGCTGGTATTGACCGATTTGAGCGGTACGCCGGAGCAGATTTCGAGGCAGGTCCTTGACAGGCTGATCGATCACGCCAGACAGGAGATCAAGAAACAGGGTCTCGATCAGGAACTGGACGAGCTAAAGGCCAAAGCGCAACAACGTATCGACGAGGAGCGGGCGAAGCTGGAGCAGCAGGCGGACGAGCGTATCGATGACGAGAAGCAGAAAGCACAGGATAAGCTGAAGAACCTGCTGGACCGGTAGGCCGGGCCGATCGGACCGCTTCTAATTCCGCATCATATTGATTATGATGACATAGTCTTAGCCGCACCAGGCCGGTATCCACTGGATGATGGGAGGTTGATCCAATGTCTTACACGAGCAAGCATCAATTCACGGGCGCCATGCGGACTTCTACTGTGACAGACGACAGCAAGTCCGGTGTTGCCATCGAGAGCAAAAATGCGCCTTTTTTCCAATCACGCGTGACCCGGCTGGATCGCTGGCTGGTGCGCGCGATGATCGACGCAGTTGGCAGTCCGCCGTGCACGCTGCGGTTGTGGGACGGATTTAACATCACACCGTCGGTTGAAAATCCAATTGCGGAGATTGTGTATACCAATCGCAGTGCGATGGTCAAAACCATCCTGAACCCCGAACTTCACTGGGGCGATCTTTATTGCAGTGGCCAGATCAGATTCGAGGGCGATCTCCCGTTGTTCCTGGAGGCCGTTTACCGATATCTTTACAGAAATCGTGCCAACAGCGGTTGCTTGCAACGCTTCATACTCTGGCTCGGGCATCGTCGGATCGCAAATACCAGAACCAGGGCGGAACATAACATCCATCACCATTACGACATCGGCAACGACTTTTACCAGCTGTGGCTCGATCGCGAAGCCATGCAGTACACCTGCGGCTATTTTCCAGATCCCGATCTGGACCTGGAGCAGGCTCAGGTCGCAAAAATGCACCATATCTGCCGCAAACTCGAGCTCAAACCGGGCGATACGGTCGTCGAGGCCGGTTGTGGCTGGGGTGGATTAGCGCTTTTCATGGCAAAACACTACGGTGTCCGAGTCAGGGCGTATAACATCTCGCGACAGCAGATCAACTATGCGAGGGAAGCCGCCCGACAACAAGGTCTGTCCGACAGGGTGGAATACGTCCTCGATGATTACCGCGGCATCGTCGGCCAATTCGACGTCTTTGTCTCTGTTGGCATGCTGGAACATGTCGGCAAGCAGCATTACCCGGCCTTGGGACAGGTAATCGATCGTTGCCTCAAACCAGAGGGGCGGGGTTTGATCCACAGTATTGGCCGTATTAGACCGGGCCCGATGAATGCGTGGATCGAGCGGCGCATATTCCCGGGCGCCTATCCGCCCAGTCTGAACGAGATGATGGAAATCTTCGAACCCAGGCGGCTGTCGGTGCTCGATGTCGAAAACTTGAGATTGCATTACGCCAAGACACTGGAACATTGGCTGCACCGGTTCGAGCAGCATCGGGACGAAATAGAAGCAATGATGGACCAGGAGTTCGTCAGGGCCTACCGTTTGTACCTGGCGGGTTCGATTGCCGCATTCAAGGCGGGTGAATTGCAGCTGTTCCAGGTTGTGTTTGCCAGAGATACCAACAACCACTTGCCCTGGTCGCGCGCGCATCTTTATGCTCAGACAGCGAAGGGCAAGGACAAGCTGAGTAGCGTGCGGGGCGGCGTGAGTGATCTTTGATGCGGTTATCGTCGGTGGCGGACCGTCTGGTTCGACCTGCGCCTGGAAGCTGGTGCAGGCAGGTTTGACATGTCTCGTGTTGGACAAGGCGGTGTTTCCGCGAACCAAACTCTGTGCGGGTTGGATCACGCCAGCGGTTGTCGAGGATCTCGAGATAGACCTCGGAGCGTATCCGCATCGGTTGCTGACTTTTGACCGCATCCATTTTCGTTTTCCACTGATCGGATTCAAGCCGTGCACGGTGCAGCACTCCATTCGTCGTTACGAGTTCGACGCCTGGCTATTGGCGCGTGCGGGTGCCGAGGTGCGGCAACACAATGTTCGAAGCATCCGACAACAGGATGGGCTTTACATCATCGATGACACCTATCGGGGCAAGTATCTGATAGGCGCCGGCGGCACACGTTGCCCGGTGTACAGGAGCCTGTTCAAAGCGCGCAGTCCACGGGCAAAGGCCTTGCAGGCCGTCACGCTGGAGGTCGAGTTTCCATGCCACTATGATGATGACAGCTGTCACCTTTGGTTTTTCGAACATGGTCTCCCCGGTTACTCGTGGTATGTGCCGAAGGCTGATGGCTACCTGAACGTTGGCATCGGTGCAATGGCTGCTCGACTCAAATATCGCGGCGAAGACATCAGGAACCATTGGTTGCAATTCAGCGACAAGCTGCGCCGTACCGGCATCGTTAAAGATCGCCCGCCCGACCCGAAAGGTTACAGCTACTTTATTCGCGGCGAAGAGCGCCCCGTGCGCATCGACAATGCGTTCATACTGGGTGATGCCGCGGGTCTTGCGACGCGTGACCTCTGTGAGGGTATTGGTCCTGCGGTCAGGTCAGGTCTGATCGCTGCTGATTGCATCGTCAATGGGCAAAGCTACCGGCTTGATCAGATCGATGGTTACAGTGGATCGTCATGGCTTGGAAGAAAACTCTTCGAGCACGGCTTGCATCATTAGCCCGCAGTTTGCACGAAGGCGGATGCATCATCCGTTAGCGCTATCCGATGACTGGAGGATTGTCGACCAGTACCGCTATCCATACAATGGCAGCGATAATGAGCGCAATCAGGACCGCGGCCGAGCCCATGTCTTTCGCGCGCCCCGAAAGTTTGTGTGGCTCGTCGCCGATGCGATCGACCACGGCCTCGATACCGGAGTTCAAGAGCTCCACTATCAATACCAGCAGCACGCTGCTTATCAGCACGGCCTTGTCGGTCCATTCCTGGCCCAGGAAAAGCCCCAGTGGAATCAAAACGGCAGCCAGCCATACCTCCTGTCTGAAGGCTGATTCATGCTTGTAGGCGGCTTTCAAGCCGAGCCAAGAATAACCGGCCGCATTGATAATTCGCCGAATGCCCGTTACGCCAGTCTTGCCCATGTCCTGTTAGCCAGAGTCCTGTGTGATCAGCCGATGTGAATCTGTTCCATCAGATAACACAGGCAATCCTGCCGGATGGCTTTCTCGTTGGTAGTGAACATCGATAGTGTGGCATTTTTTCTGAGGACGATCTTAGAATCCTCGACTTCAAAGAACTCATCTGTCACGTTTTCGTTGCTTTCATTGGTCACGACCAGGCGTGCGTCGCTGTCTGCTTTTACAGTCGCAAACACTGAGCCGGTCCCAAGCTGGTCAAAATTCATGTTCTCGAGTTCCTGGTTGAGTCGAATGTCAGCGCCGTCGTAGCTGCCCAAGGAATAGATCTCGGGTACGGTCACACGCGCGTCCGTATGGAAAAGGCGAAGATGAACGGGGTGCTCAGAGTGCAGTTTTTCGGTATTCAGCACCGCCTGCAGGTAACGTGTCGAATGGGATACACCATCGGCCTGGCCTGACTGGCCACACTCGAGCACGACGGCCGGGCAGAAGTCCGAGAACGCAGCCGATTGCACACCTCTGGGACTGGTGAAATAAACGACGGTGCTTCCAAACATTCCAGCGAGCTGGATACAGTGTGAATTGAGAATATTCACGCAGGCGTAATGCGGGTTGAGGCCGGTGTTGTTATGGATGTCGATACTCGCAAATGGATTGCGCTTGTACATAATGTTCGATACGGTCCTCATCATATCCGTTTCGGCGCAGTCGTCATGATGGGTTCCCGGCCAGATGCGGTTATAGTCCGGCTGATGCTCCAGGCGGCGCTGGCCCGCGGCCGCGGCTTCGACGTTGCCGATGAAGATCGAAACAGAACGTGGCAGGGCTTTGTTCTGGTTGTCCCTGAGCAACTGCTGAATAGCGTAGAACCCGGTGGTTTCATTGCCATGAAGCAATGTGCTGATGAACAAGGGTTCGGGGCGCTTGCCTTGAAGGTGGATCAGTGTCGGCGAACCCAGCAGCTCGAGCAAATCGGTCGCATCAGCCTCCAGGAGACCGTCAGGCAGGATGTCGGTTTCATTCAGCATGCGAGATAACTTTCAAAGTCCCATTCGTGAACCGGTTGGTTCCGTTGCTGATTGCGATAGTAACATTGCGTCAGCAGCTGCGGGTTTCGGCCATTGAGTTCAGCAAATTTGCGTTGCCACTGTGTGCCGGTCTGTCCACTGGTGATGCGCGAGTCGATGATGCCGAGGTAGTATTTGCGGTCGTCATCACAGATCCCGAGTTTGCTCAGCCCCTCGTCCGCCTCGGGCAACAATCTGTTCAATACCAGCTCCCTGATCGTGTACTTGTTCCCGTCAGACCATAGCAAACGGTGATTCAGGCCGACTTGCGCTGATCGGTAAAAGTTGTCCCTGGTCTCGGCGAATGTCAGCGTCGTTTCCGGCGGCACCGTGCGGCTCGCATAGTATTCCACCAGCCCATAATAAAAGGCTATGTTCGCAATATTGTCGACCATGCTCGGCGCGCTCGACATCGTGCGATGCTCGATTCTGAGGTGCGGGGTGCCGTCGTCATCAAAACCGATCAGGGGTCGGTTCCAGCGCCATATGGTGCCGTTGTGCAATCTGAGATAATTGAGCTCTTCCGGCTCACTGTCGTAGCTTACCGGGAGCAATACCGGGTAGTGCTCGAGGTTCTCGTTGAAACACTCGAACAATGAGTCGCGGGCATAATCGCTGCCGAAGGTGACCCGATGGATTGGACCGCTGGCGGCCCCACCAATACCGCCGATGTCGACTGCTTGTTCAAACACCGGAATGCGCGTCTCGTACCACAGATCCCTGTTGAACAAGAACGGGGCGTTGGCACCGACGACGACCAGCGGCGCAGACAAAACCATGGAGGCATTGTAATAGCGCACAGCTTTGTCCTGGGGTATCTGCAGGTGTATCTGCAGTGACGTTGCCGCTGCTTCGAGCATCACATCCTTGTGTGATACGTCGAGGTGCTCGTTGCCATTGATATTCAGCCTGATGGTTTTCCCTTTGCGTTGTCGCAAAACCTGTTCGTTCAGGGCGCGATAGCGGTCGAGGGAAGAGATATTCTCCAGTGACAGATCGCTGTTGGTCAGGGTTGGCAGGATGCCTATGCCGAGCATATGGCAACCGATCTCGGTGGATGTTTGCTCGCATTGTCGCCACAGTCTTTGCAGTTGACTGTCGAAATCGCTGAGCACGTTTGTGCCGAGTACCTGGGGATCGACGTTCAGTTCCACGTTGAACTTGGCCAACTCCGGAAACAGAAAGCTGTTATTTGCCTGTCGCAGAAACGCTTCGTTACGTGGGCACGGGGAGGCGCTGCTGTCGATCAGCCAGGCCTCCAGCTCGTACCCGGCGACATGCTCGCTTGTTGAGAGGGAATCATTCTCGAACCATCCGGCAAGCAATTCGGTTTCTTGCTGCAGGTGTTTTTCGTAGTGCTGGTAATCGGCTTTGACAAAGCGGCTGTACGTGATTTCTTCACCCATGCTGCAATATCCGGAAAGTTGATGACTAGCTCAGAAACGATCTGAGTTGTGCGAGGCGCTCGATAGTGCCTATGTCGACCCATTTCCCATTATAGAATTCCCCGCTGATTCTGTTCTGATCTGATTTCTTCCTGAGTATTGGTCCCAGTGCTTTCTTCCCGGGTGGAATAGCAGCGAAGAATTCAGGGGTGTAGAGGCCAATGCCGCTGTAGGTCAGCATGCGCTCGCCGTTGTTGCTGATAAAGCCGTCTTCCAGTGCGAAATCACCCGATGCGTTGTGCTCCGGGTTATTGACCAGGACCAGGTGGGCTTCGTGGGTCAAATCGGCGCGCACCAGTTGGGACATGTCGTAGTCACACCAGATATCGCCATTGACCACGATGAACGGTTCATCGTCCAGTAATGGGAGTGCGTTGACAATGCCGCCGGCGGTTTCCAGGGCCTCGTCCCCTTCGAACGAATAAACGATCTTGACCGAATACCGGCTCCCATCCCCGAGTGTTGCTTTGATCTGATCAGCAAGCCACGACGTGTTAATGATGATATCAGTGATGCCGGCGTTGGCAAGGTTGATCAGGTGGTATTCAATGAGTCGGTGCTCGCCCACTTGAATCAACGGCTTTGGGGTTATATCGGTGTGTGGTCGCAGTCGCTCGCCCCGCCCGGCGGCCAAGATCATACTTTTCATGAGTAAGTGACTTTTGAATGGGTGAGTACCGTCATCTCCAGCAGGTCGCGCAAGGGTGACAGCGCTTCGTATTGGTTACAGGCGTCGATGACGTAACTGAGCGTCAATGGCAAATCCTCGAGATACTGTGATTTACCGTCGCGATAATTCAGGCGTGAAAAAATACCCAGCACCTTCAGATGACGCTGGACGCCCATCAGGTCAAACCAGCGAATGAACTGGTCTCTGTCGACCACAAGATCGATCGGTGGCTGTTGCAGGTATTTGTCCAGCCAGCCCTCGATCTCTTCTCTGGGCCATGCGATATAGCAGTCCTTGAACAATGAAACCAGATCATAGGTGATCGGACCAATCACAGCGTCTTGATAATCGAGCACGCCAGGGTTGTTGCGCTCGAGCAGCATCAGGTTGCGTGAATGATAATCTCTGTGAACGAAAACCTGAGGTTGCCGCAACGCAGAGTCAATCAGCAAATCGAAAATCCCTGCAAGGGCGCTGCGCTGTGCGTCGTTCAGCTGAATACCCAGATGCGTGTTCAAATACCATGGTTCGAATAACGCCATCTCATCGTAAAGTCGTTGTTCGTCGTACAGTGGCAAATGGTCCTGGATACGCTGCATTTTGACCAACGCGATGAGCGCATCATTGTAGAGCTCATGACAGCTGGCGGGGTCGAGGTGGTCGAGATATTGGCGATCGCCGAGGTCGGCGAGCAGCAAGAAGCCGCGTTCAAGATCCATCGCAATTATTTCGGGTGCGTTGACACCAGCGCCACGTAGCAGCGTGGTGACATGCACGAACGGTCTGCAATCCTCTTTGTCGGGCGGTGCGTCCATGACCACGTAAGTCGCGTTCGCGACTGTGTCTGTTATGCGAAAGTAACGCCTGAAGCTGGCGTCGGCCGATGCTGGACGAATGTCGGCGAACGAATGACCCTGGATCGAGTTCAACCAGGCTTCAAGTTCCGCAAGGCGCACAGAGGATAGTAGGCTCAATGTAGTATTGTCCGTAAGCAGTATGATTTTGACACATTTTATCAGTCTTGCACGAATCTTCCGAATGTGCCCGGCCAATGCCCGCTTGAGCGGGGGAGTATCGATTCGGATCGGTTATGTGGGTCGCTGGGCCACACGGCTATCCTCCGCGGATCACCAGCTTGGGCCTTGCCGAACCGTCAATGAAACTGGTGATGATGCCACCATACTCGATCTTCAGGCTGCTATATACCCGATCGAGGCTCATGCCCAGTATGTTGGCGGTTACCGCGCGGATAACGCCAGCATGCGCAACGATCAGCACTGCTTCATTCGAGTGTTTTTTTGCGATCTCTTCGTAACCCTGCCAAACGCGAGCGGAAAAACTCTCCAGTGGTTCAGCACCCTTCGGTCGATTGCTGATCGGGTCTTGGTAAAAAAGTTCGAGCGCAGTGGGGTCCGTGCTGAGAATTTCATCGGGACTGAGGCCTTCCCAGGCGCCAAATCCGACCTCTCTAAAACGGTCATCGACGCTGTATCCGATCTTGAGTTTTTTCGACAGCTGTCGGGCAAAGTCGTGGCAGCGAGCCAGCGGCGACGTGGTGATATGATGCCATCGCGGTTGATCAGCGACCGCATCCCACATCTGTTGCCAGCCGACATCCGTGAGTGGGTCGTCGACGCCATGTCCGCGATAGCGTCGGCCTCCTGAAGGCTCGCCGTGGCGAATTACATCAATTCTGGTTGTCATGTTTCGTTAGCTGGTTGAACGAACCTTTCTGATCCGAGTTTTGTCGTCGTGAATTCAAACTGGGCTAGTTACCCCAACCAGCCGCCGAGAGTCAGCAAGGCAAGCACAGCAATCCATATGAGTATAGAGCGCACCACCAGGTTTCTTGCCGAGATGATACTGGAAATCTCGTCGCTGGCTTCCTGGTCGCGAAGCGCCCCCATGCCGGTGTTGACCAGCACGTCGTAGTTTTCCAGTGCAAGGTCGGGTTCGTGCGGCCTATTGCGATAGGCCTGCAATGCGCCGTCAAAATGTCCAGTCAACGCATAGCCCATGGCAAGCATTCTTGTTGGCGCCCATGTCAACACCGCCTGGAGCAATAACGAAACAGCCGCAAGGCTATCGGTCAGGCCATCCTGTTTGCTCAGATTGGTTGTCAGCCGGTAAAACACGGCGCCGACCGGCCCAATGATCACGAACCAGAATATTACCGCGAAGATGCGCTCATTGGCGACGTAGAGAATGGCCCGGGTGACATCGTTTATTTGCTGATCGGGGGAGGTCGAGGCGACGCGCTCCGTCAACGCACCAGCGTAGTGAAGGGCTTCATCTTCATCTCCAAGCCGACGCGCATCCAGATAATACTCGATGTCGCTGCTCAGGCAGGCTGGACCCAGGCAATAGACGAAAACCAATACGCCGAAAAGCAAATCGAGAGAACCCAGAAACAGATCCGACAGCAGGTACTGAGCGAAAGCGATGATAGATACCGGAACAATCAAGACCGCGATGAGCTGGATCACGCCGTTTGATGCGCGCACAAAACGAGTCACCGCGTTGGTGTAATACTCGAACCACGTCATGTCGCGCAGATCGTGCAAATGCCTGAATACGCGGTCAAACAACAAGCCGATAATGATGGATATCAGGGCCATGAATTAAGCGTACTACATTATTTTGTCTTGATTTTGAAGCATAACATGAGCAGTGCTGCGCGCATCGATTTTAGCTGATGCTGGTCATTGCGTAGGACGGGCAGCGCCTTTTTTCAGGCCAGCAGAGACGAAAGCTTTTGCCAGTCGAAACCGCTGCCTGGGTCGGTTTTTCTGCCTGGCGCGATATCCGAATGTCCTGCGATGCGCTGCGGCGTGATCGATGGATATTGTTCGGACAGGGCCTTGATCAGTTCCACGAGCGTCTGGTATTGGTTGTTCTCAAATTTATCGGTATCGGTGCCCTCGAGCTCGATTCCGATCGAAAAATCATTGCAGCGCTCTTTTCCCTGGTAGCAGGAAGTGCCGGCATGCCAGGCCCGCTTGTTGAATGGGACGAACTGGACCATGCTGCCGTCGCGTTTGATCAGCACGTGAGCGGAAACGCGGAGCTGGTGTATTCGATTGAAATACGGATGGGTTTCAGCGGGTAAAGAATTGGTAAACAGTTCCTCGACGTGATGGCCACCGTACTCACCAGGTGGCAGGCTGATCGAATGAATAACCAGCAGGTCGACGTCCGCGCCCTCTGGTCTGTCATCCATGTTCGGAGACGGCAGGTAGATAGCCTGCTCGATTATGTGAGTCCTGGGGTCGATCTGCATGGAGTCCTGGCTGTCCTCTTGAAGGCTGATGCCTTGTCGATTCGCGACGCCACCTGCTGAGAAATGTGGGCTAAACCCAGTATGCGCTGCGTGTCATCGCCTTTGACATGGCTTGCATCAGTTTTTTCACCGGCGGTGGCAAGGACACACCGCCGTGGTCAAGTGCCGTGTTGGCGTGTCCGGCTTCGTCGACTTTCATCTGCTCGAGTATCGCGCGGCTGCGCTCGTCACAGGCTGGAATTTGGTCGAGATGAGAGTCGAGATGCCTGACGACTTGTTGTTCCGTTTCCGCGAGGAATCCCAGGTTCCATCTGTCACCGAGCGCACCGGCGAGAACACCGATGGAAAAAGAGCCCGCGTACCACAGCGGATTCAGCATGCTGGTGCGCCCACCCAGCTCATGCAAACGGTTTTGCGTCCATATCAGGTGATCGTTTTCTTCGCGTGCGGCCTGTTCCAGCTTCTCACGCACGGCATCGTTGCGCGCCGTCAGCGACTGTCCCTGGTACAAGGCCTGGGCCGAAACCTCGCCTGCGTGGTTAACACGCATCAGGCCCGTTATGCGTCGGCTTTCGGCAGCGTCCAGCGGGCAGTCTTCGATGTTATCTGCCGGGTACGGACGATGCGTCGCCAAAGGTTTACCCGCGATGGTCCGAAGTGCGGTATCGGCCTGTATCAGAAATCGGTCAAAAAGGCTGTAATGTCGCATCTGGCTCTCGTCAATCGTCATTCAATTTTGCCTGGCTGAAAAAGCGCATACAATAACCGCTATTGTACTTATCGGAGCGCGAGATGTCTTATTATCAGTACCATGTGTTTTTCTGCACCAACAAGCGCGAGCAGGGCGAGCAATGCTGCGAGCAGTGCAATGCGACCGCGATCCGAGACTATGCCAAGGCCCGAATCAAGGAACTCGGGCTGTCCGGGGTCGGCAAGGTCCGCATCAATACCGCAGGCTGTCTGGATCGCTGTGAACTTGGCCCGGTCGTCGTCGTCTACCCCGAGGAAGTCTGGTACACCTACCTGGATCGAGAAGATGTCGATGAAATCATTAACGAACACCTGGTTCATGGTCGCATCGTGGATCGGCTGAAGATATAAGTTTCTGATACCAATAGAAATAATTTTGCTCTCGATTCGGTTCGGAGACCAAGCTTAAATTAACCTTAAAAAATCTTGACGCCGACATCATTATATTAGATAATGCTCATATTCTTTGAGATGACACAGAATTCAACTCCTCCATCCTCCCTTTGGTGGTTTTAGCGCGGATTTTTATCCGCGCCTTTTTTTGCCCAGGAAAAATGCTTGTCGCTGCGGCCGATTTTCTGTATCATTGCGCGTCTTTGTCTCACGCCCTGCGTGTGTCCACAACCTTGATTTGACTGGATTTGTCCGATGAAAACTTTCAGTGCTAAAGCAGAAACTGTCGAAAGGGACTGGTACCTGATCGATGCCGAGGGCAAAGCGTTGGGCCGCCTGGCC
>JARFQK010000295.1 GCA_029287815.1 Gammaproteobacteria bacterium | reverse complement strand
TCCTGCGCCTGCTCCCGTGATCCTGGTGAGAAATGCGGGTTAGCTCCTTGAAACTTGTTCCTGTCGGGGCCGTACTTGCTGCATTTATATCTCTCCAGGAGAAATTTAAGCTTCGCTTCTCTCGTGATGACGGAGAATCTATGGGCGTTTTTTGCGCTCGTTGCCTCGTCAGCGTGATGGATGGCCCAAGACAGTCCTTAGGTCCTGACAGGAATGGGCGTATCAGACATCTGTGTCCATCTGCGTTCATCGGTGGACCGGTTTTTGCGCCTGATATCCGGCGATTGCGACCACGAAATTGCTGCCAGACCGATGCCGGCTGGACATTTGGCGGGAGGGCTTTTATTCTCTCGTTACATCTGACAGGACGGATTGCCCAAAGAATTTGTCGAATGAGCCAGGATCTCTAGAAAAATGGAAGGCCTGATTCGCTACTCCAAAGTGTTGGCGATCGTTGGCGATATTCTACAGGTTCAGGTGCCCTCCGTGGCGCAGGGGACGAGCGCTGACGTGCGTTTTAACGATCTCGCCGTTGTCGCGGATGAAGATGGCCGCAAATCGCTGGCCCAGGTCATCAACATCGTTCGCGATGTGGTGTCTCTGCAGATCTTCAGCGGCACCAAAGGGATTTCGACCGCGGCTACGGTGACTTTTCTCGGACATCCGATGCAGACCACCTACTCCCCGAACATCCTCGGTCGTGTTTTCACTGGCACCGGCGAGCCGATGGACGCTGGCCCCGATCTGTCATTGGAACCCAAGGTCGATATCGGCGGCCCGACGGTCAATCCGGTCGAGCGTATCGTACCCAGCAAAATGATCCGCACCGATGTGCCGATGATCGATATTTTCAATTCACTGGTCGAAAGCCAGAAGATCCCGATTTTTTCCGTGTCCGGCGAACCTTTCAATCCGTTTCTGGCACGTATCGGAATCCAGGCGGACGCTGACATCGTTGTATTCGGGGGGCTTGGCCTGATCTTTGACGACTATTATCTGTTTCGTAAGACATTCGAAGATGCCGGTGTGTTTTCTCGAACTGTGATGTTCGTGAACCAGGCGTCGGATCCGATAGTGGAGAGGTTGCTGGTGCCGGATATGGCGCTGGCCGTTGCTGAACGATTTGCCGTGGAAGAGGGAAAACGTGTCCTCGTGCTGTTCACGGATATGACCGCTTATGCCGATGCGTTAAAAGAAGTCGGGATTGCTATGGAGCGCGTGCCTTCCAATCGAGGCTATATGGGCGATCTCTACTCGCAGCTCGCGCGCCGTTACGAAAAGGCCAGCGACTTCGCCAAAGGTGGCTCGGTAACGATTCTGACGGTGACAACGATGCCAGGCAATGACGTCACGCATCCGGTACCGGACAACACCGGCTACATCACCGAGGGTCAGTTCTATCTGCATGACGGCGTGATCGATCCGTTTGGCTCGCTTTCTCGGCTGAAGCAAAACGTGATTGGCAAGGTCACGCGCGAGGACCACGGCCAGATCATGAACACGATGGTGCGTTTCTACGCAGGGGGGCGCGATGCACAGCAAAAGCAGGCGATGGCCTTCGAACTGTCAGATTATGATCTGCAGCTGTTGAAGTTCAGCAAGCTGTTTCGTGAACGCTTTATGGACATCAATGTTTCGCTCCCACTCGAACGGGCGCTGGATCTCTGCTGGCAGACACTCGCGGAGTGTTTCAAGCCCGAGCAGCTCCTTATGAAACAGGAGCTTATCGACAAATTTTTTCCAAAATCCCACAAAACCGGCTTAGACGATAACGCGCAGGAGGCTGGCACCAATGGCGCGGCTGCAGCTCAGTAAATCGGCGCTTTCGCGGGAGCAGAGAAATCTGAAGACCTATCAGCGATTTCTGCCCTCGCTGGATTTGAAGCGCCAACAGGTCATGGCGGAGCGCAATAAAGCAGCCAGAAAGTTGGCTCAGACCCGCCGAGATATCGATGCGCTCCGTCTGGCTGCAGGTGAACGCAATCCGATGCTGGCCAATCGGGAAGTCGATCTCGCTGGCCTGGCGAGGATAGCCGACGTCAGCCTTGATCACGAAAACATCGTTGGCACGCGTCTGCCCACGCTGAAGACGGTCAAGATCGAAATCCGCGATTACCCGCTGATGGGTAAGCCATTCTGGGTCGACTCGGCCGCACAGTTGCTCAGGCAAATGCTCGAACTCCAGGTCCAGGCGCAAGTGGCAGAACGTCGCCTGGATTTGTTGGAACAGGCGGTCAAAACCATTACCCAGCGTGTCAACCTGTTTGACAAAGTGCTGATACCGCAAGCGCAGCGGAATATCAAACGCATACGGATCTATCTGTCCGACCTGGAAACCGCGGCGGTGGTACGCTCGAAAATCGCGAAACGCAAACGCAGCCAACAGGAGGCGATATGACGATTGCGCGCTTGAAGAAAGTCACGGTCTGCGGTCTGTTGAGCGAGAAGCGGTGCCTGTTGGAAGGCCTGCAGGCGCTCGGCTGCATGCACCTGGTGGCACTGCGTCCGGCGCCCGCCGAAGTCGAAGAGGTTGCGACGCCGCACGCGGAGGCCGCGATCAAGGCACTGCGCTTTTTGACCGACATGCATGACAAACGCAAGCAAGTCACGCGCGACCCGAGTTTCGATGTGAGCAACGTGGTAGAGCAGGTGCTCGATGTCAAGGAGCGCCTGCGTGATGCCACGGATCGAAATGAATTTCTTCGGCACCGCATCGAACAGATCGAGCCATGGGGCGATATCGCGTATCCGCCATTGGCAGAGCTTGCGCACCACCGTCTCTGGTTCTATATCCTGCCGGTCAGAAAGCTCGATGCCCTGAACCAGATTGAGCATCCCTGGCAGATCGTCAAGCGAGATCCGCGTCACGCCTACGTGGCCGTGATCGCGGAGCATGAACCGCCAGATGATCTGCTGCCGGTGCCACGGACGTATACCGGTGCATTACCGTTGCAGGCCGTGAAGGCGCAGCTCGAGGATAATGAGATCGAGATTGAGGACATCATCGCCGAGCGTCACGCGTTGACCCGTTACATCTATATGCTGAGCGTGAATCTCGCCGAGGCTGAGAATCGCGCCTCGCTGGCATTCGCCGACCAGCAAACGCGCGATGAGGCTGGCATCACCGCGTTGCAGGGCTGGGTGCCGGAAGCGGCGATCGAGGCTGTTCAGGAGTATGTCGTCGATGCCGGGTTGGCCTGTCTGATCGAAGAACCCGGGGCGGACGATGCACCGCCCACGTTGATCGAGGAACCCGCGAAGATGGGGGCCGGAGTTGATTTGGCGATGTTCTATACGGTTCCACCCTACAGCAGCTGGGACCCGACGATGGTGCTGTTTTTTTCGTTCTCGCTGTTCTTCGCGATGATTCTGTCGGATGCCGGCTACGGCCTGATTTTATTGATTCTGCTGATGTCATTCTGGAGACGATTAGGCCGGAGCGAGCGCGGGCGATCTTACCGCGTCCTCGGGCTGTCGCTGTTTGGCGCGGCTGTAGTCTACGGTGTGTTGGTGGGCAGTTACTTTGGCGTGACGCCATCGAAAGGCTCGGTTCTGGCTACTTTGCACGTGCTCGAGCTCGATGATTACGAAGCGATGATGCGTTTCTCGATCGTAATCGGTGTGCTGCATTTGATGCTGGCCAATGCGCTGGTCGCCTGGCAAAAACGCCTCGATGTCAGCGCGATCGCGAATTTCGGGTGGATCCTGGGCCTTGCAGGTGGACTGATACTGGTCGAAGCCGAATCTGATGGTCTGACGATGATGGGCCTGGTGCTGCTGGGTGCAGGCCTGATTGCGGTCTTTCTTTTTACCAGCGAGCGCCCGATCATCAGATCGAGCGACTATCTGTGGCGCTTGCTGGATGGGCTGAAGGCGCTGACCGGCGCGATGGGCATGTTCGGAGATGTTCTGAGCTACATGCGTCTTTTTGCGTTAGGATTGGCCAGCGCATCGCTGGCGCTGACTTTCAACGATCTGGCGAGCACAATCATCGATGCAATGCCCGGTCTGGGCTTGCTGCTCGCGATTGTTTTGTTGCTGCTCGGTCACGCGATCAACCTGGCTTTGGCGGTAATGAGTGGCGTCGTGCACGGCTTGAGATTGAACTTCATAGAGTTTTATAAATGGGGCATAACCGGCGAAGGCCAGGCCTTCCAGAAATTCGCCCGCAAGGAGGTTAAACCATGAATGAAATAGCCTTGGCTCTTGGCTGGATCGGCATTTATTCACCAATGGCGATCGGCGCGATCGGCAGTTCCATCGGCTGTGCGATTGCCGGCCAGGCGGGTATCGGCGCAATGCTCGAGACCGAGAGTGGCTACGGGCGCTACATCGGACTCTCGGCTTTCCCGTCGTCTTTCGTGATCTACGGTATTGTGGTCATGTTCACATTGAACCGGGAAGTTACGGCCGAGAATGCGGGGGCGCTGTTTGGCATCGGACTGTTCGCCGGCCTGGCCTTGTTGTTCGCCGGCATCTGGCAGGGCCGGGCTTGCGCGTCTGCGATCAACGCATTCAAAGAAAAACCGGAGATCTTTGGTCTGTCGCTGGCGCCTGCGGCGATTATCGAAGGTTTTGCTGTGTTTGCCTTTGTGTTTGCGCTGGTCGTCAGTGCGGGTATTCCGGCGGGAGGCAGTGCCTGATGGCCGACATGGCTGATCCAACCCAGCTACCATCGCACGGTGTCGATGCGCTGATCGCCCGATTGCGGGAGCAGGGTGTATCTGCTGGTCGTGAGGAGAGTGAAAAGATCATCGCAGAGGCGCGGGCGCGTGCAAAACAGATCGTCGAGAGTGCCAAGGTCGAGGCTGAACAGCAGCTCGAGGCGTCTCAAAAGCAAGCCGACTCTTTCCAGGCGGCAGGGGTGGCGGCGATCCAGATGGCGATGCGGGACACTATCCTCGAGCTGAAATCGCACTTGATGCAACGCTTCAGTTCGGACGTGAAACGGCTGGTCTCGCGCAGTCTGCACGACGAGGCCTTGCTAAAAAAAATGATTCTGGAGGTTGCCGGCCGCGCACGCGAGAGCATCGACGTCGCAGATGCCAGTGAACTGGAGATTGTGCTGCCCGAGCACGTCGTAGGACTCGATGAACTGCGCAACGACCCGGATGAGTTGCGCCGTGGTCAGCTTACGCATTTTGTGCTGGGGCTCTCGGACGACATCCTGCGCAAGGGGGTAACCTTCTCCTCATCGGACGA
>JARFQK010000245.1 GCA_029287815.1 Gammaproteobacteria bacterium | reverse complement strand
AAGGGGGAAACGCACTTCAAGAGTCTGCACCAATTGACCTTCGGTGGGCAGAACGCCGAGGCCTATTTTTCTTATGACGGCACCGAGCTGATTTTTCAGTCGACGCGCGATGAGCTGCAATGCGACGCGATCTTTCGGATGAATGCCGATGGCAGCAATGTTCGTCAGGTTTCGTTAGGGCAGGGTGTCACCACCTGTGCGTTTATTGCGCCCGACGACAGCGCGATCATCTACGCATCTACGCATCTGCAGCACAGGCAATGTCCGCCAAAGCCGGACTTCTCCAAAGGTTACGTCTGGCCGCTGTATCCCGAATACGAAATCTTCAAAGCCGGGCCTGAAGGTGAAGAACCGCAACGGCTGACAAACAATCCCGGTTACGATGCCGAGGCCGTGTTTTCACCGCAAGGCGATCGCATCGTCTTCACCTCGTTACGCAGCGGCGACCTCGAGCTCTACCTGATGAATCCGGATGGCAGTGTCGTCGAACAAATCACCGATGTGCCCGGCTACGACGGCGGGGCATTTTTCTCACTCGACGGTCAGTGGATCGTCTGGCGCGCTTCGCGACCGCAAGGCCAGGCACTGGAGGATTACCAATCTCTATTGACAGAAAACCTGATCCGGCCGGGCAAGCTCGAGCTGTTTATAATGAATCTCGAGGATCGCAAACCGATTCAGTTGACCGACAATGGTGCTGCCAATTTTGGCCCTTACTGGCACCCGGATGGCAAGCACATCATTTTCTCGTCGAATATGCACGACCCAGACGGTCGTAATTTTGACCTTTATATGATCAATATCGATACCCGCAAAACCGAGCGCATCACCCACTACGACGGTTTTGACGGCTTCCCGATGTTCTCGCACGACGGCAGCAAGCTGGTGTTTGCGTCGAACCGCGGCGGCAAGGTCGAAGGCGAGACCAACGTCTTCATCGCGGAGTTGGTTCGCTAGCAAGTCTCTTCGACCGGCGTGCGACGGTTGTAGACGGTTTGTCCGAACAGCTTCGCGAGCCTGTGCGCGATCTGCGTTGCATTGCTGTGCACGCTGTTGGTCATCAGCACGATGCCAAGACGCTCGGCTGAATTCGGGTACAGAACCAGCAACGCCCGGCTGGTGTCGTTTTTGCCCTTATGCCAGACTTCGTTTTTGTCGAGCGTGAACATCATTCCGAAGCCATAACCGAAATTTCGATGCTCGGATATATTGCCGTCCACGGTCGTCCACAGCCGGCGAGTGTTCTGAAGCAGGCCATCTCGAAGCAGTGCTCGGGCAAACTTCGCCAGATCGACAATGTTCGACTCCCAGCCGCCGCCGGGCAGCTTCCAGGCGTCATTGCCTCCGACAACTTCGTGCCAAGCATGGCATCGTCGCTCGAACCCGGTCCGGGCACCGGCGGCCTGTCGCAACGAGAGCATGCCTAGTGGTTTCTTGATTTGATCTTCAATCCAGGCCGCGTAACTAATACCGGCGCCGCCCTCGATTGCTGAAGCGAGCAGATTGTAGCCAAACGTTGAGTATTTATAGCTGCTGCCCGGTTCGAAGCAGAGCGGCTGGTTGATGAAGACTTCGACGCCCTGCCTTGCGTTGAAAAGCGGGCTGATATGCTTGCTGCGGTCATAATCGGGCGCACGGTTATCGGGGCAGTTCTTCCGTTTTCTGTAATGGGTGATGCCTGCTCGGTGCGACAGCAAATGCCAGATCCGCACCCGGCTTTTTCGGCCGAAATTGGGCCAGTAACTGACATGTTTAGCGACTTTGTCGTCGATATCGAAAGATGGGTTCTGCTCATCGAGCATCAGCGCGGCAGTGGCCGTCAATGTCTTGGAGACCGAGGCCCAGCTAAAAATCGTATCGGTCGTGACCGGCTGCGTGCGCGGCAGATCGTTATGACCGTAGCCCCTGGCGTAATAGATGTATCCGTCCTTGACGATGCCGACGGCCATGCCGACGATGTTCTGCTTGGCCATCTCATCCAGCACTACCGCGTCGATCATCTCAGCCGATTCAGCCAGCACTCGAAAACTGGCGAACACCGCCAGTGTTAGGCAGGCTCCGATATAAAGAAAGCCAAGACCGTGGCGGCCAGCGGGCTGCAGAATGTCAATGGATCTGAATTTCAGTATGGTCTTGAATCTCTTTTCTTGAGTGTCGCCCTCATGTTATCGCAATATCCTGCCCTCACCCCAATGCTGATAAAGGGCGCATGCTTTCGGGCTAGCTGTAAATTCAGACGGCGATGTCGACGAGGGTCTGGATATCGAGAATTTCGATCACGCCTCGGCGCGTTTCCAGCAGGTTCTGCTTCTGCCAGCGCGACAAATGACGTGATACGATTTCCCTGGCAGTGCCCAGTTCGGCTGCCATATCTGACTGTTTCCAGTGTACCAGTTGGTCCGGCCCCATTTTTTCGATCAATAGTCCGGCCAGCCTGGACTCGACACTGATGAAGGCATGTTGGGCAAAGCGATCAACAACCTGTTTAAAGCGCGAGCCGATGTTGTTGAAAATCCAGCGTTGAAAGTCACCGGATTGTGTCATCCATCGATGAAAATGATCTTTGTCCGCCCAGCAGAACCAGCCGTCTGTCTCGGCAACAGCGATAAAGCTGTAGACGTCATCATTGATCAAGTTGATCAAGGAATGAATACAAAGCTGGCCCGGCTCGATTCGATATAAGACCATCGCGCGCGATTGGGGGTTCTGCAGTTCAACGCGGACCACGCCATGGCCCAATAGCATAAAGCGATCGCAGGGCTGCCCGGGTTTAAACAGGACTTCACTGTGTTTGAAACTCTGTTTTTTCCACGAATAGTTTTCCATGTCCGGTATCGAGCTGACTTCGGGGAAGACATTCGAAAGCACTTGCTGTTCGGCCAGCTTCAGTTCCAGGGGTTTGTCAGATGCGCTCATCGTATATTTCCGCTGATAAACGCGGGACAGTATACCTGTTCTTCGGTTCGGCTTGGGCCCCCATTTCGCACCAGGCCACGCGGCATACTTTTGAGACATTTGCCCTTCGGAACACGTCTTGGATGATCGCTAGCCCGCATTTCTCACCAGGATCACGGGAGCAGGCGCAGGATTCGTGTTCGTAAGCGCCGCTCTGGAGCGAAAAGCATAGCCATAGCTACGGTTTGAGTGAAGAGCAAGCTTACGGACACGAAGACTAGCCTGAGCCGTG
>JARFQK010000173.1 GCA_029287815.1 Gammaproteobacteria bacterium | reverse complement strand
GAGGATGATATCGACTCGCTCACCCGCGAGCTCATTCGACACTGACTGGACCCTCGAGCCGCGCATACCGACACAGGCCCCGACCGGATCAAGACGCGGATCGAGCGACTGTACCGAAATCTTCGCACGCGAGCCTGGATCACGAGCACCACCAATGATGTTCAACAAGCCCTGATCAACCTCCGGTACCTCGAGCTTGAACAGCTCAACCAGAAATTCGGGGGCTGTCCTGCTGACGAATAGTTGCGGACCGCGTGTTTCTGCGCGCACTTCCCTCAGGTAGCCGCGAATCCGGTCGCCGGTACGCACCGCCTCTTTTGGAATCATTTCCTCGCGGGGTATGAAAGCTTCGACGTTATCGCCAAGATCGAGATAAACATTACCGCGTTCGACACGTTTCACCGTGCCCATGACCAGCTCGCCTTCACGCCCCTGAAAAGCTTCGATCACTCGCGCCCGCTCGGCTTCGCGCACCTTCTGCACGATAACCTGTTTAGCGGTCTGCGCAGCGATGCGTCCAAACTCGACTGATTCAATCTGCTCTTCGACATAATCACCGAGCTGAATATCGGGTTCGTCGATTTGGGCGGCCTCCAGTGTGACTTCAGTCAGCGGATTCTCCAGACCCTCACCGATGTCCTCCACAACCAACCAGCGGCGGAACGTTTCGTAATCACCGGTTTCGCGATCGATATCGACACGCACATCTATATCCCTGCCGTTCTTCTTCCGTGTTGCGGTAGCGAGTGCAGCTTCGATTGCCTCGAAGATAATCTCTTTATCAACGCCTTTCTCATTCGAAACAGCGTCAGCCACATAGAGAATATCTTTGTTCATTATGCGATTACTCCCGTTGTCTTGCGTGCCACTTCTTAGCCAATAATCGGCACAAGTCGCGCCTTTTCTATTGATCTCAATGGCAACGAAAATAGCTTGCCATCACACTCGATGCTGATTTGATCGCCCTCGACACCGCGCAACCGACCCTTGAAGTTCCGTCGGCCATCGATAGCCATTCCTGTTCGCAGCTTCACGATCTCCCCACAAAATCGTTCAAAATCACGGACGCCTCGCAAAGGTCGGTCCAAGCCGGGTGATGACACCTCCAGGGTATAGTGCCCCGGGATCGGATCTTCGACATCGAGCAAGGCACTGACCTGATTGCTGACATCGGTACAATCATCCAGCCTAATGCCATCTTCGTGATCGATGTATAATCTCAACAGGCCATGCTTGGCACTGGGATTGTATTCAATCTCTACCAGCTCATAGCCCAAGCCCGTCACTACTGGTTCGAGCAGCTGCCATAACTGGTTCAGGTTGCGCTGCATCAATATCCACATTCCCGGCCGAGCAACGACGGCCAATTATTTACCGACGCTAACAAAAAGGCCCCGTAAACGGAGCCTCGAAAAAATCTTCGTCTAAGCCCTTGAATGTCACGCTAACCTCTTGGCAGCACAAGGGCAGTGTAGAGCGACATCAAGCTCGACATCGCCCCTCATTTCAGGCGCTAAATGATAGTGAAATTCAGCGTAAATTTCAACAAATTAATCGTGAAAATGCAGGGGTGACTATCAACGCGGCCTCCGGTAGGGGCGGCGGATCAAACGCAGAGGCCGCAGAGACGCAGAGAGCACAGAGAACTTTTCTGTCTGACTTTGATGCTATCGCAACGCAATGGCATGGTCTTGCTAGATCACACCATTAAGTTCGAGCCTTGGATGCGGAACTACGCACATAGCAACGTACAAACCAAATTTTTGGCTTTCGCGACATGAAAAAACCAAATTCTCAGCGCTCTCTGCGCCTCTGCGGCCTCTGCGTTCTGACTAAGGCTCAAATCCCGCGTTTAAAACGGAATGTCGTCGTCGAAGCTGTCATCCGCCATCTCGGCCACCGGCTCGGGCTTGCTGGCCGGGCTCTGGGCCGGCGCGTAAGTGTCGCCAGATGAACGTCCGCTGAGCATCTGCATCTCATTGGCAACGATTTCGGTAGTATAGCGATCATTACCGCTCTTGTCCTGCCACTTATTGGTCCGCAGACTGCCCTCGACATAAACCTGCGTACCTTTGCGCAGGTATTCCCCAGCAATTTCCCCAAGTCGGCCGAAGAAGACGACATTGTGCCATTCGGTGCGATCCTTTTGCTCGCCGGTTTGCTTGTCTTTCCAGCTTTCGGAGGTCGCAACGGAAATTTTCGTCACGGCACCACCACTCGGCATATAGCGGGTTTCAGGGTCTTTCCCGCAATTGCCTATCAAAATCACTTTGTTCACACCACGTGCCATCAAATATTACTCCCTTGTTTACGGTTTAGTTGTCATTAACCCTAAACGATAACAGTTTTTCGTCATCAAGAACATGCTTTTCAACTTTCAGATAAGCAACCCCTTCATCAGCGATCACGGCTACTTCGGCAACGCCGGCCACCGCAGCTAGCTCTCGTGTCAGATCGGCCGCGTCAGACTTATCGCGAACGCCGACATTCAGCAAATAGGTGCTCAGATAACGCGGCGGCTGCATGCTCACAGCAAGCAACAGCCACAACAGCAACACGCAAAGGACAGCCGTATAGAGCCCGTCGATACCCCAGAGTCCATGTGCAGTACCACCAACGAGTCCACCGGCAAACGCGCCCAGGAACTGGCTGCTGGAATAAACGCCCATCGCTGTGCCTTTCAGCGTCGCATTGGCCGTTTTAGAGATCAGCGATGGGAGCGTCGCCTCGAGCAGGTTGAAGCCCGCAAAAAATGCAATTAGCGCGATCGCCAGCGTGGTCAGATTGCCAACGTAAAGAAATCCGAATACGGCCGAAGCCATCGTCAGAATCGCACCAAGAAAGACTGGTTTGATGCGCTTTTGGCGCTCAGCCAAAATCACAAACGGCAACATGATGGCAAGCGAAAGCGCAAAAACCGGTAGATAGACTTTCCAGTGATCAGCCGCATCCAGGCTGGCGGTATCGCGCAACTCAAGCGGCATCACCAGAAATACGCTCATCAATACAAAATGCAGCACAAAGATACCGGCATCCAGTCTCAGCAACTGATGATCACTGAGCACCTGCTTCAATGCGCCTGATTGCACCTCCGCATCACTGTGAAAACTGGAATGCAGCGGGTCGGGCACGATCAGGTACAAAATTGCGATGCCGATCACAGCGAGCACAGCGGTGCTCGCAAAAATCCCGGAAACACCGATCCATTCGTTCATCACAGGACCCAACACCATGGCGGCTGCAAACGCGACACCGATACTCGCACCGATCAGCGCCATCATTTTGGTGCGGTGCTCCTCGCGGGACAAGTCGGCCGCCAGCGCCATGAGCGCTGCGGCAATCGCGCCCGCACCCTGCAGCGCGCGGCCAGCGATGATACCGTAGATCGTGTCCGCCGCCGCTGCCAGCAGACTTCCCAACGCAAATATGATCAGACCGGCCAGGATCACCGGCTTGCGACCGAGCCGATCGGACAACATGCCAAACGGAATCTGCAGCACGGCCTGGGTGAGGCCATAGACGCCCAGGGCCAGGCCGATCAACAACGGCGTCGCATCCGGCAGTTGCTCGGCGTAAAGCGCGAACACCGGCATGATCATGAACAGCCCGAGCATTCGGAAGGCGTAAATCAGAGCGAGCGAAATCCCGGCGCGGCGCTCCGTCTTCCCAAGGTTTTCCTGAAATACGGACACAAGACTTGACCCGACTAATCAAAGCACGGCATTCTAGCAGATTGGCATTAGACCCTCATATGCAGTTATGGATACAATCCAGATTCGCGGTGCCCGTACGCATAACCTGAAAAATATCGATGTCGATATACCCCGCGACAAGCTGATCGTCATTACCGGTTTATCCGGATCGGGTAAGTCATCTCTGGCTTTTGACACGGTATTCGCCGAAGGTCAGCGCCGTTATGTTGAATCGCTGTCGGCCTATGCGCGCCAATTCCTGTCGATGATGGAAAAACCAGACGTCGACCATATCGAAGGCTTGTCGCCAGCGATCTCGATCGAACAAAAGACCACCTCCCACAACCCCCGTTCGACGGTTGGCACGGTTACCGAGATTTACGATTATCTCAGATTGCTGTTTGCGCGTGCCGGCATCCCGCGCTGCCCGACGCACGACACGGCGCTCGAAGCACAAACGATCAGCCAGATGGTCGACCAGATTCTGGCGCTGCGAGCGGACACCCGACTGATGTTGCTCGCCCCACTGGTGCGCGAGCGCAAGGGCGAATACCAGGCACTGATCGCCGATCTGAGACAGCAGGGCTTTCTGCGCGCTCGCGTCGACGGCAAGGTGTACGAGCTCGACGAAGCGCCCGAGCTTGAAGCCAATAAAAAGCACACGATCGAAGTCGTGGTTGATCGTTTCAAGGTGCGCCCTGACATCCAGCTCCGACTGGCCGAGTCGCTCGAAACCGCATTACACCTGGCTGATGATGTGGCTGTAATTGCCTGGATGGACGACAGCGATCAGGCCGATCTGGTGTTCTCGGCGCGGTTCGCCTGCCCCGTTTGCGGCTACAGCTTGCAGGAACTTGAGCCCAGGCTCTTTTCTTTCAACAACCCTGCGGGTGCCTGCCCCGAGTGCGACGGCATCGGCAGCCAGCAGTTCTTCGACCCGGAACGCGTCGTCGCCAATCCACACCTGAGTCTGGCCGGTGGCGCGATACGCGGCTGGGACCGTCGCAACGCCTATTATTTTGGCCTGATCAATTCGCTCGCCGACCATTATGGCTTCGACATCGAGATCCCTTATGAACAGCTCGATGACGAGATCAAACAGCTTTTACTCTATGGCAGCGGCAAGGAGCGGATTGAGTTCGTGATTCCGGGCCACCGCGGCAGGCGCGGCAGGCGGCGTACTCATGCGTTTGAGGGCATTCTGCACAATATGGAACGCCGCTACCGAGAGACGGAGTCGAACGTGGTCAGAGATGAACTGGCCAAGTATCTCTCCCAGCAGCCCTGCCCGGCCTGTCATGGCAGCCGCTTGAATCAGGCCGCACGGCATGTCTACATCGATGACAAGACCTTGCCGGAAATTGCCGCCTTGCCCATCCTCAAGGCCCATGCATTTTTTTCGGCACTGAATCTCGGCGGAAAGCGGGGCGAGATCGCAGACAAGATCAACAACGAGATCTCAGCCCGCCTGCGGTTCCTGGTCAATGTCGGCCTCGACTATCTGACATTGGAGCGCAGTTCCGATACGCTTTCAGGGGGGGAGTCGCAACGCATTCGACTCGCCAGCCAGATCGGTGCGGGCCTGGTCGGCGTAATGTATATCCTTGACGAACCCTCGATCGGTCTGCACCAGCGAGATAACGGCCGATTGCTAAATACGCTGACCCATTTGCGCGACATCGGAAATACCGTGATCGTGGTCGAACACGACGAGGATGCGATTCTGAGCGCTGACCATGTAATCGATATCGGCCCGGGTGCCGGTGTGCACGGCGGAGAAATCATCGCCGAGGGCACACCGCGGGAAATCATGGCGAACCGGCAATCCATCACCGGCCAATACCTCGCCGGCATCAAGCAGATCGCCGTACCCAGTAAACGCACGTCGGCCGGCGCGGGCGTTTTCAGCATCAAAGGCGCCAAAGGCAATAATCTGCAGCAACTGGATATCGATTTTCCCGTCGGCTTGTTCACCTGTGTCACCGGTGTCTCCGGCTCTGGCAAATCGACCCTGGTCAATGACACCCTCTACGCGATCCTGGCGCGCGAGATCAACCGCAGCTCGATCTCGGTAGCGCCGCATGACTCGCACCAGGGGATCACCCATTTTGACAAGGTGGTCGAAATCAATCAGGCACCGATCGGCAGAACGCCCCGCTCGAACCCGGCCACCTATACCGGTTTATTCACGCCGATTCGGGAATTGTTTGCAGCAACCCAGGAAGCCCGGTCACGCGGTTACAAACCCGGGCGTTTCAGCTTCAACGTCAAGGGCGGGCGCTGCGAAGCCTGCCAGGGCGACGGCGTCATCAAGGTCGAAATGCACTTTCTGCCCGACGTTTATGTTCCCTGTGATGTCTGCAACAGCAAACGCTACAATCGCGAGACGCTGGAAATCAAATACAAGGGCAAGAACATCCATGAAGTGTTGGAAATGACGGTCGAGGACGGTTTGATTTTTTTCGATGCGATCCCGGTGATCAAGAGAAAACTGCAGACCTTGATGGATGTGGGCCTGTCCTATATCACGCTGGGCCAGCGCGCGACCACCCTCTCCGGCGGTGAAGCGCAGCGCATCAAACTCTCGCGTGAACTCTCCAAACGCGATACCGGACGCACCGTCTACATCCTCGATGAACCAACCACCGGTCTGCATTTCCACGATGTCCAGCAACTGCTGGACGTGCTGCACCGTTTGCGCGATCATGGCAACACGGTGATCGTGATCGAGCACAATATGGACATCATCAAGACTGCAGACTGGATCATCGATCTGGGCCCCGAAGGTGGCTACAAGGGTGGGCAACTGATTGCCACCGGCACCCCTGAGCAGGTCGCCGAGAACCCGGACTCGTTCACCGGGCAGTACCTGACCCGCTTGCTGAAACCCGCCAGTACGCGCACGGCGGCTAGTTAGGACTTGCTTTTTAACGCTAAGACGCAAAGACGCGAAGACCGCCGAGAAACACTATTGTTTGTGCAAATTGGCGCGATCTCGCGCCGACTCAATAAGATTTTTACTTTGCGGCCTTTGCGCCTCTGCGTCTTCGCGTTGAGAAGCTCTCGGGGCAGCTGGAACGATTAGCAGTTTCTGCTTGGGTACCGGCAGGACATCGGTGTAATATAGGCAAAATTCTGGAGGATTAATCACATGTTTCTGAAGAAAAAGAACGACGGGCATCTGGTCGAAGTATTGAGCTTGAAAGACTTGTTTGATCCATTCAATACTGAGG